>CAMFNC010000043.1 GCA_945965245.1 uncultured Porphyromonas sp.
CTTGTGTTTCCCCGTTTTGTGTGGTATGAATCTGTATGCACAACAAAATACAAAGAATTTGACAGACGGAGAGAAAGCCTATATTTTGTCCAAATTCTGTACAGAGGTAAAGTATAACTATGTCTTCTATAATGATTTGACATTTGATTGGGACAGTTTATGTATGACAACACTTCCCTCGCTTTTAGCGACCCAATCTAAAGATGAGTATGTTCGTGAGTTGCAGCGTTTGTGCACACAATTGGCGGATGGACACACGTATATATATGAGGATAACCCGGATAATAGTTTAGATTGGATAAGACCTTTTCCTTTTAAAACGAAACGAATAGACAATCACGTTTTTGTGACAACAGTCCTTAGTACAGATTTCCAAAAACAAGGCATTCAAACAGGATGCGAAATTATCGAAATAGATGGGATGGATGTTTTTGGCATATGTTAATCACTATAAACGTCCTTATATCTCTTCATCCACCTCACAGTGGTTGGATTATTCTCCCTATGCTGGATTTGAATTGACAAAAGATAAAGGTTCGAAAGTGTCTAAAATTACTTTCAAAAATCTGAGAGGAATGATTCGGATTTTTTTATTATAGTTTATCGCCACGAAAAAACTTTTGTGCCAATTTGAAGAATGTGTAATTGTTGCAAACGATTGTGTAAATGATTATTTTTGCATGCAAATTAGGGTATTTATGCTTTTATCGGAGCAACCTTTTTTCGATAGTCCTGAAATACCCCCTCTAATCTATTATTAAGATGACAAATCGAATGAAGCATCGGAGTGCTGCGTTTGTACATACCCGGATTCTAAGCATCGTCAGTATTACCGTGGCGTTGTTTATTTTGGGAGGTATAGCATTGGTAAACATAGCCGGCCGCGAGATAGAAAATCAAGTAAAGGAGCAATTTACATTTACCATACTTTTGCCTGTGGGTCAGACGGATTCTGATGGAATAAGCCTTTCACAGGAAATAGCATCCAGACCTTATGTCAAAGCCGTAAAATTCATTTCGGCAACACAAGCTGCCATCGAATTGAGCAAGGAATTGGGCGAAAACCCTGTGGATGTATTGGGTTTCAATCCTCTGCAACCGATGTTGGAAGTGCATTTACACTCCGATTATATTTGTCAGGATAGCCTGAATGTTATCAAGAAAGATATGGGAGACTTGGATGCCGATGCCTCCATTAATTACAGAAGTGATTTGCTCATGCAGGTGCAAAAGAATATGAGTGTATGGCAATTGATACTGTGGATTTAGGCAGCCACGATGCTGGTGGTGTGTTATCTGCAAATCAATAATACCACTCGCTTGGTCATTTACAGCAAACGTATGCAGATACGAACCTTGTCTTTGGTGGGTGCTACCCCCGGATTTATCCAACGCCCGATTATATGGGGCGGGATTGTCAATGGTATCATTGGAGCTGTACTGGCCGTATCTCTTTTGGCAATAGGGGTATATATGGCAGAGCAATACTTAATACCGGAAATTATGAAGTTTTTCCCATACCACTATTTGCTGATGGGAGCAGTCGCATTGGTTTTGGTGGGCATTGTTATTTCGTGGCTGACGTCTTGGCGTGCCACACGCAAATGTATTCGCATGGATAGCGGACTGATTCACCTGATTTAATCCAACAATTATTTTTTGACATTATGTTATACGGAAAAAAGAACTATGTGCTGATGGCCTCATCTGTATTGTTGATTATAGTCGGCTTCATGCTCATGTCCGGCGGAGGCTCTGTCGATGGAGTGACTTATAATCCGGATATTTTCAGTCCACGCAGGGTGGTAATAGCCCCCATTGTTTGTGTGGCTGGTTTTGTGCTGATGATTTATGCCATTTTGGTAAACCCGAAGAAAAAGAGTAATACAAACAACGATAATCCAGAGTAATGACAATTATTCAAAGTATCATTTTGGCCATAGTGGAAGGCTTGACAGAATTTCTGCCGATTTCCTCCACCGGTCATATGATTTTGACGGAAGGTCTCTTGGGAATGCAAAGCACCGAATATCTGCGAGCTTTCACAGTGATGATACAGTTTGGTGCCATCCTGAGCGTGGTGGTGTTGTATTGGCGCAGATTTTTTACTTTCGGCAAAGCATCCGAAGAGAACCATTCGTCCGGATTGACCGGTTGGAACCTATATTTGCTGTTAATCATCGGTCTGATACCTGCCATGGTGTTGGGTCTGCTGTTCGAAGATTACATAGATAAGCTGCTGAGTAGTATGTGGGTAACGGTGATTATGTTGGTTGTCGGTGGAGTATTCATGCTCTTTATGGACAAACTTTTTATACCGGACTCTCCCTCCAAAGTCACTCCCCGAAAAGCCTTTATCGTGGGCATATTTCAGTGTATAGCCATGATACCGGGTGTTTCTCGTTCCATGGCTACCATCGTGGGCGGTATGCAGCAGAAGCTAACACGCAGACATGCTGCTGAATTCTCATTTTTTCTGGCCATTCCCACCATGCTGGGTGCCACGCTGCTCAAAGCCTACAAACTATACAAAGTGTTCGGGATACAAATTTTTGCAGACAACTGGTCCACGCTACTTTGTGGCAATGTGGTGGCATTCCTTGTGGCCATACTGGCCATACGCTTCTTTATCGAATACGTTACCCGCAAGGGCTTCAAAATGTTTGGATATTATCGGATTGTCGTGGGTGTTACATTCATGATTTTATTGCTAACCAAAGTAATTGCTTGATGGCACAATATGATTTGCAGGCAGGAGCCATTTTGTGTTTCGATAAGCCGTATGGTTGGACGTCGTTTGATTTGGTGAATAAATTTCGCTATCAGGCATGCAGACACATGGGTATCAAGAAACTCAAAGTGGGGCATGCCGGTACTTTGGACCCATTGGCTACCGGAGTGATGATTGTATGCACCGGACGGAGCACCAAACAAATAGAACAACTGCAAGCCGGCACGAAAGAATATCTTGCAGACTTATGCCTCGGTGCCACTACTCCTTCGTTTGATTTAGAGCATCCGATAGATGCCACATATCCTTACGAACACATTACGGAAGAGCAGGTACGGGAAGTTTTGATAAGCCGATTTATTGGGTGCATAGAACAGATACCTCCTTCTTTTTCGGCCGTGAAAATGGATGGTAAGCGTTCTTACGAATTGGCACGCAAGGGTGAAGATGTAAAACTTAAGCCTAAGCAGCTTGTTATTAATGAGATAGAGTTGCTCAAATTCGATTTGCCGCACATCACATTGCGTGTGGTATGCAGTAAGGGTACTTACATCCGAGCTTTGGCGCGCGACATTGGTGAAGCATTAGGATCTGGTGCGCATCTGACGGCTTTGAAACGCACCAAAGTGGGAGCTTATACATTGCAGCATTGCCACTCTATGGAAGGAATAGAACAATTTGTGTCAGAGCATGTTATGATTCCAGAAAAAGAAACGGATACAAATAACAAAACAAAATAGAATGAAGTTATCACAGTTTAAGTTTGAACTCCCCGACGAGAAAATAGCAACTCAGCCGGCGCATTTTCGTGATGAATCGCGTCTGATGTTTTTACACCGAAAAACGGGAGAAATAGAGCATCGTATATTCAAAGATATTTTGGATTATTTCGGCGAGGACGATACATTTGTCTTCAATAATACTCGTGTTTTCCCGGCAAGATTGTATGGCAATAAGGAGAAAACAAATGCTCGGATAGAGGTGTTTTTGCTCCGCGAACTGAATGCAAGCCAAAAGCTGTGGGACGTTTTGGTGGACCCTGCTCGTAAAATTCGCATCGGAAACAAACTCTATTTTGGCAAAGATGACTCGATGGTGGCAGAGGTGATAGACAATACCACTTCACGCGGTCGCACATTGCGATTCCTATTCGATGGTACGCATGAGGAATTCAAACGCCAGCTCTTTGAACTGGGCGAAACACCCATCCCGCGTTATATGGGGCGTGAGGCAGTGGAAGATGATGCAGAGCGTTATCAAACGCTTTTTGCCGAAGTGGAAGGTGCTGTGGTAGCTCCTGCTGCCGGTTTGCACTTCAGCCGTGAACTGCTCAAACGCATCGAAATCCGTGATGTGCGCAAGGCATACCTTACGGTACACAATGGATTAGGCAATTATCGTGAAATAGAAGTGGAGGATTTGACCAAGCATAAGATGGATAGCGAAGAAATGTCTGTTCATGCCGATTGCTGTGAAACCGTAAACCGTTCGTTCGATTTTGGCAAACAGATTTGTGCCGTGGGCACATCCGTATTGCGTGCTTTGGAAACAGCCGCAAGTACCGATGGGCATCTTAAAGAATTCGACGGATGGACCAATCGTTTCATCTTCCCCCCATACGAATTCCATCTGCCCACCGCTTTGGTGAGCAATTTCCAGCATCCGTATTCCACTTTGCTAATGATGCAATGTGCCTTTGGCGGTTATGAAACCGTGATGGATGCTTATAAGACAGCACTCAAAGAGAATTATCGCTTTGGCAGCTATGGAGATGCCATGCTGATATTGGACTAATTCGGACAAACCTCTGTATGTTATTTTTAGGATTAGGCACTAACGCCGGAGAACGTAATACTGTTCTTCGGCGTTGTATTTCGCTTTTGAACGAAAGGGTAGGCTCTGTAAAGCTCGTTTCTTCTATCATGGAGTCGGAACCTTGGGGCTACGAAAGCTCTCATTTGTATTTGAATGAGGTGGTAGGCCTGGAAACGACCCTTACGCCTCTGCAAGTGCTGGATCAAACCGAAGCCATCGAACGAGAACTCGGACGCACACAAAAGTCGCATAATAGTGTGTATCAGGATAGAACCTTGGACATTGACTTACTTTTATGGGACGAACGAATTGTGGATACACCTCGATTAAAAGTTCCTCATCTGCTGATGCACGAACGTATTTTCGTTTTGAAACCTTTGGCCGAAATAGCACCGGACACTCGTCATCCTCTTTTTAATCTTACGGTTAGCCAAATGCTATCCCGCATATCCCATTCTTAGTATGAAGGAATTTATCATTACAGAAACAAAAACAGAAAAGGCTGTATTGGTGGGACTGATAACTCCGCAACAAAGCGAAGCTCAGGTCAATGAATATCTGGATGAATTGGCTTTTTTGTCCGAAACAGCCGGGGTAGCACCTATGAAACGTTTTGTGCAGAAATTGGATATGCCCAATTCGGTCACTTTCGTTGGCAAGGGTAAGCTGGAGGAAATAGCCGCCTATGTAGAAGAAAACGAAATAGGTTTGGCTATTTTCGATGACGAGCTTAGTCCCAAGCAACTACGAAATATCGAAATGGCTTTGAAAATCAAGATATTGGATAGAACGAGTCTGATTTTGGATATCTTTGCCGGCAGAGCACAGACTGCCAATGCCAAAACGCAGGTGGAGCTGGCACAATATCGTTATATGCTCCCCCGATTGACCCGATTGTGGACACACTTGGAACGCCAGCGAGGTGGAGTGGGGATGCGTGGACCCGGTGAAACTCAGTTAGAGACCGACCGACGTATCATTTTGAACAAAATCTCGCTACTCAAGCAAGAACTCAAAGAGATTGACAAACAAAAAAACGTGCAACGCAAAAACCGTGGCAAAATGGTGCGTGTAGCTCTGGTGGGTTATACCAATGTGGGCAAGAGCACGCTGATGAATTTATTGGCCAAGAGCGAAGTCTTTGCCGAAAACAAACTGTTTGCCACACTTGATACCACTGTGCGCAAAGTGGTGGTGCATAATTTGCCATTCCTTCTGACTGATACGGTGGGATTTATCCGCAAGTTGCCCACAGAACTGATAGAGTCTTTCAAAAGCACATTGGACGAAGTGCGTGAGGCGGATTTATTGGTACATGTGGTGGATGTATCACATCCGAATTTCGAGGAGCAAATCCGAGTGGTGGAAAACACATTGCACGAAATAACCGCCAGTGAGAATAAACCCAAATTGCTTATTTTCAATAAGATAGATTCGTTCAGCTTTGTACCCAGAGACCATGATGACCTTTCTCCCAAACAACGAGAAAATATCTCTGCCGAGGAATTGAAAGATACTTGGATGGCCAAAATGGGCGCAGACTGTCTGTTTATATCTGCTAAAACCGGTGAAGGAATCCCCAAACTAAAACATTTGCTCTACGACCGAGCCAAAGAAATTCATATTCTCCGCTATCCGTATAACGACTTCTTGTTTCAGGATTACAACGATTTTACAGACGAAGAATAACCTATTTTTATCACAATACTTATGTCTCGCAAATTTATTCACTTCTTTATGGTTGCCATCGTGGGAGTGGGATTCGCATCCTGTAACTGTCTAGTTCAAAACAAAACAACACAAGGAAATCAAACCGCCATTATCCAATCCGATGTGACGGAATTTGAGAAAATCATTCATCGTGAAGGTGTCCAATTAGTAGATGCTCGCACCTCCGAAGAATATCGGCAGGGAAACATTGCCGGAGCTTTGCTGATAGATGTGCGAAGCCAGGATTTTGTGCAAATGGCCAAAGCAAAATTAAAACCCGGACAGCCTGTGGCAATTTATTGTCGTTCAGGTGTTCGAAGTATGCAGGCAGCCAACATATTGGTCGAAAACGGCCTTGCCAAGAAGATTTATAACTTGAAAGGCGGATATACAGCCTATAAAGCTGCTAAAGGACTGTAATTTCGGACATTCAATAGAAATAATGTATACTTTTGTACTCCGAAATTTAAAATTGAAAAATCCACATGAAAAAGATTTTTGACCTGCTAAAAACAGGTAAATTCTGGAAAGAGTTTGTAATCATGACTCTTGGGATGTTTGTTGCTGCGGCAGCTGTGTATTATTTCCTTGTTCCCAGTAAACTTATTATTGGCACAATCTCCGGTCTATCCATCGTTATCTCCGGGATTTTCGAAACGTTCGGACTCCATGTTCGTGTATCTGTTGTTATTCTGATCATCAATGCTATCTTATTGGTTCTTGCGTGGCTTCTGATTGGCAATGAATTTGGTGCCAAAACGGTATACACTGCCATGATCTTGGGTCCTTTGATGGATGTTTGGGCAGCCATTTTGCCTTACCAACAATTGCTGACCGAGCCGGGACAGACCACCGTGATGGGCGAAATC
>CAMFNC010000044.1 GCA_945965245.1 uncultured Porphyromonas sp.
ATTTGTAGTGGACAATTTTGTGCCGCGCGCTTGTATTTTTAACATATTATAACATTCGAGCAGGTGCAAATGCGATTAACAGTAAGATTCATGCAAATCTTAAGGAGTATGTTCATTACGGCCAAATGACGACAAACTCCATTAGAAACGAGCTTGCTGTTTTTTATGTCAAAATTTAACACTCAAATTTTCCAACCCATGATCAAGAAATTCAGGTACGTCAGTATGCTGGCATTGACCTCTGTATGGGCACTCTTCGCCGGCTCTTGTACCAAAGAAGAATCATTCAATTCAACAGAAAATCTGACCGAGCAAACCGATATCGATGGATTTGTGACAGCAGATGAAGCTCTGCGCATTGCGCAACAATTCATCGAAAACGGCAATATGGATGAAGGCAGCCAAATTCGCTCTACAAAGGCTCCCGAACTCAAAGTTGTCTATACGGATGCAACCTCTACTCGCAGCACATCAGGCGATAAACCATCTTATTACGTTATTAACTTAGACACTACCGGATACGTCATTGTATCTGCTTCGGAGGTGACATATCCGGTACTGGGTTATTCAAATGAGTCTGCGTTTTCAGAGAAAGCCATCCCCAGTAGCATGAGAAGTATTCTTAGCGACTTTGCTGCAGAAATCAAGACAGCCAAAGAATCCATAAAACCATCTTCCACCACAGAGCAAATGCGTGCAAATGCCTTGCGTGGCGAGATGACAGAGCTTCGAGTGGCGGCCTCTGTTCAACCAATTTTGGGCAATATCAAATGGGATCAGATGCCATATTACAACCAATTCTGCCCTCCCGGAACCCCGGTAGGTTGCGTGGCCACCGCCACATGCCAAATTATGCGCTATTGGGAGCATCCTGAAAGAGGTACCGGCAAACATGTCTCTACCCACGACGGACAGGAAGCCAATTATGACCACGATTTGAATTGGAATAATATGCCGCAAGCCACTTTGACCACATGGAATAGAGATGTGGCACAGTTCTGCTATGATGTGGCCATTGGTTTGAATATGCAATTCGATACTCCGAAAAATGGAGGTAGTGGTACATTCCAAACCTATGTCCCCGGAATGCTTACTCAGCACTATTATTATAAAGATACGGCTCGTGTAGTATATAGAAATCGCTATACTATGGCTCAATGGGCTGAATTGATTCGCGAAGAGCTTTCTAACGGACGCCCCGTACAGTATGCCGGATATGGCGATGGCGGCGGTCACTCATTCGTCTGCGACGGATATAATACACGTGGCTACTTCCACTTCAATTGGGGATGGGGTGGCGCATCTGATGGCTACTTTTTGCTGAATGCCCTCAATCCCGGCAGTCTGGGTACCGGTGGTGGCAACGGCGGTTTCAATTCCGGCCAACAAGCTGTGATTGGTATCGAGCCGGATTTGAATAATGATGGCAACGACCCTGTCAATCCCGATCCCATTGAACCGGATCCGATTGAACCCAATCCCGTAGTAGAATATTGCACCAGCCGTGCTTCCAACTCAAACAACACCTACATTGCCGGTGTCAAATTATCCGACCTCAACAACACTTCCGGTGCAAGCTCCACCGGCTACCAGCTTTTCTCCAATACGGGTAGTGTGTATGCAGGTCGCACCTATACCATGACATTGACCCCCGGATTTTCCAATGGATCTTATATGATGTATTGGGGTGCTTGGATTGACTTCAATAATAATCAAGTATTCGAAAGCAATGAGCGTGTGATTTCATCTTATACCTATGGTTCCAACTTTTTGAATCGCACTATTTACATTCCTTCCGGCGCCAAGAAAGGACAGGTGCGTATGCGCGTAACCACCAAATGGGGTGGTTATCCTGAACCTTGTGAAAATTTCTATTACGGCGAAGTGGAAGATTACAACATCACCATCCACTAATCCTATTTTTAATCCGATGGCAGACTCAAGGCCGGAGTCTGCCATCGATAAATTCAAATAAAAAACAAATTATCGAGAAATAATTACCAACTATTCTTTCTCATAGAGAATAATACACTAATCTTTCAAACAAATTCCAATCCATGAACAAGAAATGCAGGTATGCAGGTATGCTAATGTTGAGTGCCGCCATGGCGTTCTTCGCAAGTTCCTGCTCTAATTCGGAAACTTTTGCTCCTGAGGAAGAGCAAATCGAACAGACCGTCAACGATGGCTATGTAACCGGTGAAGAGGCAATCCGCATTGCCCAAGAATTTATTAAAAACGGTCAGATGGATCAAGACGGTAAGCTTCGCTCCACCTCTACCCCAGAACTGAACATCGTCTATACCGACGCCAACAGCACCCGCAGCGGCGATGCCAATCATCCTTCTTATTATGTGATTAATATTGACACCACAGGGTTCGTAATCGTATCCGCGTCCGAAGTTACCTACCCGGTTTTGGGCTTCTCCAATGAAACCAAGTTTGCTCCCGAAATCATACCCGATGGCATGAGAGGACTTTTGGGCAACTATGCAGCAGAGGTTAAAGTTGCCGCCAAAGCGCTGAAAGCCAGCAAAGAAACAGAACTGATGCGCAGCCTTGCCTTGCGTGGTGAGCTATCGGATTTGCGTGCAACCACTTCGGTGGCTCCATTATTGGGCAATATCCGATGGAACCAACAACCCTATTACAACCAATACTGCCCCACCGGAACGCCTGTGGGTTGTGTGGCCACGGCTACCTGCCAGATTATGCGTTACTGGGGTTATCCCGCAAAAGGCATCGGCTCTCACACCTCCACTTCAGACGGTCAGGTGGCAAACTTCAACCACGCCCTTAATTGGAACAATATGCCGCGTGAAACCTTGCGTACTTGGAATACAGACGTGGCTCACTTCTGCTACGATGTGGCTGTGGGTCTGAATATGCAGTTCTCTACCAGCGGTAGCGGCACATGGCAGACCTACGTACCCGGTCTTTTGGTTAATCACTATTATTATGCCAATACGGCTCGCTACGTAGAACGTACGGGATATACCACAGCACAATGGATGGCTTTGCTTCGTCAGGAATTAAATGCCGGTCGTCCCATTCAGTATGCCGGTTACGGTAGTGGCGGTGGTCACTCTTTTGTTTGCGACGGCTATACCGATAGTGGTTACTTCCACTTCAATTGGGGTTGGGGCGGCTCTTCCGATGGTTACTTCCTGCTGCATGCCATGAACCCCGGCAGTTTAGGAGTGGGTGGCGGTAGCGGTGGTTTCAATTCCGGCCACAATATCGTTATCGGCATCCAGCCCCAAGGAGAAGAACCCGAGCCCGAACCCGAGCCCGAACCCGAGCCCGAAATGGAATATTGCAGCAGCCGTGGACAATACGCTGTGAGCACTTACATTGCCAATGTCAAAGTGGGCACCATGAACAATGCATCCTATGGCAGCAATACCGGCTATGTAAACTTTGGCAAGAAGTTTGGTAATATCTATCGCGGATATTATTACGAACTGGCTGTAACTCCGGGAAATACAACCTATAATACCTATACCGAATATTGGAGAGCTTGGGTAGACTGGAACAATAACAATATCTTCGAGAGTTCTGAAGTTGTTTTGAATGGTTATACTTACGGTGCTACCGTATTGAAAAAACAAATGTATATTCCCACCAATATCAGTAGTGGCTTGTATCGTATGCGTGTAAGTATGAAATGGGGTGGCTATCCCGAACCTTGTGAAAACTTCACTTATGGCGAGGTAGAAGATTACACTCTGAACGTACACTGATTCCATCCGCCTGTATATAAATTTAGTTAAACGACCGAAAAGCGGGTATCGCAAAGTTTTGCGGTATCCGCTTTTTGTTTTACCCTTATTTTGCTGCTGAGGGACGATTTCAAACAAAAACAAAGTGGCTGTGATATGTACTCGGTCACATTCATTGGATACCTCGAAAATTTTATGCACAAAATGAATTTGTTTTATGCATATTTTGCGCACATTTTATGCATAAATTTTCGGCAACTTATGCATAGAATTTCGGCTTACACCACAAACCCTTATTAGTATTCACATAGAATTGACTATTTTTACCCACAGTATCCGAATACATCTCTTATTAACAACCTTATATTGTAATGAAAAAATTAATCAATTGGGGCCTGGTGCTCTTGCTGTCAGGCTCATCGGTTCATCTATTGGATGCACAAAATGCACAAGGTGGCATCAGTTCGCAAATGCTCCAAAAAATCGAATCTTCTTACATCAACTCACCCACGGACAAAGCCATCCAGAAGGCTATCCTCAATCATAGCATGGGCGACTTGGTGTTGGATGTGAATAAGTACCGCAGCGTGGATCAAGATTTTACCTATCGCGTGCGCACCAAAGGAATTACCAATCAACAAAGCAGCGGACGCTGCTGGCTCTTTACGGGATTGAATGTGCTGCGCAGTCGTGTAATCACCAACAACGGATTGGGTTCATTTTACTTTTCGCACAATTATAATTTCTTTTGGGATCAATTAGAAAAAGCCAACCTCTTCCTGCAAGGCATTATAGACACACGTAATAAGCCCAAAGACGACAAGATGGTGGACTGGCTTCTGAAAAATCCTATCGGCGATGGTGGTCAATTCACCGGCGTTTCTGACAACCTGATGAAATATGGTTTGGTACCCTCGGAGGTGATGCCGGAAACCTATTCGAGCAATAATACCGGTCAGATGAATAAGGTGCTCTCCAATCTGCTCCGCAAGACCGCTATCCGTATGCGTGCCGCTGCCGGCCAAGGTGCATCGGAAAAGAAACTGATGGCGCAGAAAGAAGAATGTCTCAAACAGGTATATCGCATCTTGGTGCTCAACCTCGGTATGCCACCCAAGAGTTTCAGCTACACGATGCGCGACGCTGCCGGCAAGGTCATCGGCACAGAAACCCATACCCCCCAAAGTTTCTACCAAAAATATATCGGTAAGGATTTGCGCAATGACTACGTGATGCTGATGAACGACCCCAGCCGTCCGTACTACAAACTTTACGAAATCGACTTTGACCGTCACGCTTACGACGGCAAGAACTGGACCTATGTCAATGTGCCCATCGAAGACCTCAAAGCCGTGGCCATCGCTTCGCTCAAGGATAGCACCATGCTCTATTATTCCTGCGATGTGGGCAAGGAATTGGATCGCAAACGCGGTTTCCTGGACTTGGACAACTATGATTACAATTCGCTCCTCGGCATTGACCTGAACATGAATAAGGAAGAGCGCATAGCCACCTACGCCAGCGGTTCCAGCCATGCCATGACATTAGTGGCCGTGGATATGGACGCCGACGGCAAACCCACCAAATGGATGGTGGAAAACAGTTGGGGTGCCGACAATGGCTTCAACGGCCACCTGATTATGACCGACCGCTGGTTCGATGCCTATACTTTCCGCATTGTGGCAGACAAGAAGTACATCACCGAGCGAATGCGCGAAGTGCTCAAACAAAAGCCGGTTCGCCTGCCTGCATGGGATCCCATGTTCGCCAACGAAAACTAATTATTGGTAGTAGATACTCAAACTTCAATTAAAGAATATCCACATGAAAAAGTTAAACCGGCTAATTACATTTGCTTTCTTTCTATTGTTATCGGCTTGCACAAAGCAATCCGAAGATATTTTTGGCCAAAGAGAGCATATCGGATTGGAATGCAATCAAGTGGAATTTTCTTCCATGGGAGGTACTCGTAGTATAACTACACATACCGATAAATGGGATTTCTTTGAAATTTGGGAAGACGGTGAACCTTTGATTAGTTCTCATTCCAATGAGATAGAACTTCAAAAAGGCGAACGTGGCACTTATTCGGGAGCGAAAAGCAGCCGTTTCGTGATGTATAAAAAAGCCGATGGAGGTTTATTCTTGCAATTTTCCCCAAATACTTCGGGAAAAGGGCGCCAATATCGCATCGTACTAACACGTGACTTGCATTCGTATGAATCCATAAAGGTTTCCGTCGCTGCAAAATAATGAGAATAAGATTAACGATATGGAACAGCTGACCTACCGGAAAGCATCGGCTCGTCTGGAAGAAATCATCCACTGCATCGAACACGAAAATCCCGATGTGGACGAACTGACTCAAATGGTGGAAGAAGCCATAGAATTGATGGTTTTCTGCCGCAACAAGCTCACCCAGAC
>CAMFNC010000045.1 GCA_945965245.1 uncultured Porphyromonas sp.
CGTTATACAGCACGGCTCCCACCACAATCAGCAGCACCACGATGCCCACCACAAGGAACGGCAGCGGCGTGAGCGCAATGCGATAGCCGAACTTTTCCAACCAGCCGGAGCTGAACAGGTATGCAGCCACCAAGCCCACCAATACGGAGGGCACACTGATGCGCAGGATGTCCAAGACGAATAGGCGGTGAATATCCCGTGGCTCGGCTCCGTTGATTTTGCGTATGGCCAATTCCTTGCGCCGGCGGTTCACCTCTGTATTCACATAACCAATCAGACCGATGAGCGCAATCAGAATGGCCACAATGGCTCCGAAGAAAATGGTATTGCGGAAATTCTTAGCGGCATCGAAGAGCGAAAGCAACTCCAGCTCCACGCTCGTAAACTCGATGGCTTCATAGCGGTCGGCACGGCGCAGGATGCTATTAGCACGGCGCATCACATCATCATTGGTATGATTGAAACGCACATTCAGATAGCTGAACCATATATTATCTTCCAACCCCAAACTCACATCGCCATAAACCATTGTGGAGGGTATTTTTTCGGGATATACACTGATATGCTCTCTGCGCAATATCAAATCGTCATATACACCACGAATGGTTATTGAGCCAAAAGAGGACAGAAGAACCTGCTTATCCACCACACCATCGCTCCAATTCATTTTACGGGCAATCTCTTTGGCGGTAGATTCGCTCACCAGGCACTCCTTTTCGTTATGGCTGTCGGCATCGAATTTGTGTCCCTCCAGTATTCGGATTCCATACAAATCCAAATATCGCTCATCCACACAGAAAAGGTCTGCCACATTAATCAATTCCCGATTTCCACCGGAAGGCAATTCTTCCATAAAGCTATCGCCACTCTGCCCTCTTGCACTCAATCGCACGGAACTGAAGCTATACCCCTCGAACTCCGGCATTTGCTCCAATTCGGCAATCGCAGTTTTCAGTTTGGCAGGCTCCAGCGTTGTGAGCGAAGCGTAATACACTCCTTGGGGATTATAACCCGCATCGCGCACCACCATGTGCCGATACTGCAAACCCGTAATGGCCAGCATGGCAAAAAGGAATGTGGCAGCTGCAAACTCCACAGCCAGCAAGCCCAATTTCCACGCCCGATTATGCGCCACGGCATGGCGGAAAATGTTCATCACCGGCGTCTTGGATAGTATCCAACCGGGTATCCAACCCATAAAGAATGTGGCCACCACCAGCAATACGGTCAGCAAAACAGCCAATCGCCATGAAATCAGGTGCAGCAGGGGCACTTCCACCAGTTGCTCCAGCGGTGTGCGACAGACAGCCAGCAAAAGCACGGCTACAGCCAAAGACACAAACAAATAGATAAACGTTTCCCATATCATCATGCCTTGTATCTGGCCGGCATTGGCTCCGTAACATTTGCGTATGGCAGCCCCTTTGCGTCTATTGACCATGGAGACAAGGGTCATCATCACATAATTGAGCAACGCTATGATCAGCACTGCTATACCCACAATCTCCTGAATGTAGAGCATACTGCGCACGGTCTTTTCTTCCAAACGCAATTCGCTGATGGGAGTGAGGGTATATCTTAAATCGAAATCCGAGTCCTTGAACACCTGCAAGTCATGATGTCGCTTCTGCATCTCCCGAAGAGGAGTTTTGAGGTCATCCGGCTTCACGCCGGAGCGCAGCTTCACATAGGTTTGGTAACGGTCGTTACCCACCCAATTATTCAGACTTTCCTCCGACATCAAACTCATGGGAACCAATACATCCATTTTCAATCGGCTGTTCTTGGGCAAATCACGGAATATGCCCTCGATTTCGAAAAATGATCCGGGGCTATAGGCCTTTTCCAGTTTCTTGCCCACCACATTGCCGCCCAACTTGCGAGCCATGCTTTCGGAAACCAAGCACTTGGTGCGCTCCTGCAAGACTTTGTCCGGATTGCCGGCCAAAAGACATATGCCGAACATTTTCAGAAAATCCGGCTCGGCACAGAAACTCATTCCCGATATGAGTTTGCGGTCTTCGGTCATAAACATCAAATCACCATAATGGGTAATACGTACAGCTTCCTCCACTTCGGGTATTTCGGCTTCGATACCCGGAGCCACTGCACCGCTGGTTTGTCCGAAGTCCATCATTTTGGTTTTGGAGGGCTTGCTCATTTCATATGTGGCTTGCTCTTTGACCAGACAGATACGCTCATAATCGGGATAATCGCGCTCATAACTGCGCTGAAAAAATACAATGGAAAGCAATAGCAGACTGACGGAAAAACCCAACGAAAGGGTAAGCAACTTACTGATGGTGTGTTCGCCGGGGCGAAACATCCGCCGGGCGGCCAGAGTAAATGAATTCATATATATACAGTTTTTTAAGAGTTATTCGTTTTTGAGATAATCCACGGGATTGCTGTTGGCAGCATGGAGCGTCATGCCCAGCATAGAGACAAACGCCACCACTGCCACGATGACCCACGCCACCGGGAATGCCCACCAATAACCCGTAATGTGATAAGTATAGTTTTGCATCCAGCGGTGCATCAGATAGTAAGCGATGGGAGTGGCTGCCACAAGGGCTATCAGCAAATTCCAAAAGCTCTGACGGCTGATGATATGCAGAATTTGCGCCGTGCGTGCTCCCACCACCTTGCGAATGGCCACTTCCTTCTGTTTCTGGCGGATGCGCAGTGCCGACATGGCAAACACGCTCATGATGGTGCTGAAGAGAGCCAACAGGCTGAACAGCAGCAAGAAACCGCTCAGGCTCTGCTCTTCCTCGCTCATTTCGGCTATCACATCCTCGCTCCACTCCATTTCCACATAGGGGATACCCGTGACCTCGGCATAAGTCTTGCGCACGCCGTCACGCAATTCGGATTTGGATGTCTTGGGGTCATAATCCACCATCAGATTAAATACCCACTTCATCTTACCGGTACGCGTTTCGTAGAGGAAATTGGCCTGCTTTTCCTTGAATCCGCCGAAACGAATATCAGATACCATTCCCCCATAGTAATAATCACCATTGTTATCGAAATGCAACACATCGCCCGGTTTGGGATTCTTCAGTTTCATTTCACGGATGGAGCCTTGACTGAGGTAAATCGTGCTGATTTCATCACTTGGTATCGGTGGATTGGGCAACCGGATGTTCATGGCATTCAAAGCTATTGTATCAACTCGGAACACACAGAAATAATGCTTTTCGCCATCAATGTCAAAGCCGTTTCTATTATCGCCTCCGATGGGAGAAACCGTACTTTTGCCCACAGATTTCACACCCGGCAGCTTTCCGAACTCTTCTACCAGAGTGTTCAGTTTCTCTGCTTCCAAACCGAAGACCGAAACCATCAACTTATGACGATAGTCATAGCCCAAATCACCGTGTGTCATGAAATAGACCTGCGCACCGATGACCAATGTGGATGCCAACATGACCATGGTGATGCTGTATTGGATGATGACCATGATGCGCGAGAAGCGGTTCTTAACGATGCGCCTAAACTTGCCATTCACCACCTCGATGGGTTTGAAGCGAGAGATGAAAAGTGCCGGCAACAAGGCACAAATCACACTGAGCAGCAGCATGCCCAGCACAATGATTACACCCAACTGCCAAGTGAAGTGATCGGCCAGGCACAGCTGCGTTTTCGGCAATTTATCGAATATCGGCTCCAATAAGAA
>CAMFNC010000046.1 GCA_945965245.1 uncultured Porphyromonas sp.
CCATCAAGGTGGGCGAACGGTACAGACTGGAATATGAAATACCGGGACGCAAAGCACCTTGGGGTTTGAAAATACTTTTCAAAATTTATGACAAAACTATTTTTAGCCGCATCAAACATGTGCTGGGCTTAGGACAAGGCAAGTTCTTCCCCGCCGCCGGTGCTCCGCTGAGTCAGGAGGTGAATAAGTTTCTCCAATCGGTAAATATCCCCATTATCTGCGGTTACGGCTTATCGGAAAGCACTGCCACGGTGAGTTGCTATTGGAAAAACAGCTTCGACATCAATTCTATTGGCGATGTTCTGCCCCAATTGGAAGTAAAAATCGACCCGACCAATAACGAAATACTCCTGAAAGGAGCATCCATCACCAACGGATATTTCAACAACCCCGAAGCCAATCGAGAGAGTTTTACGCCGGATGGTTTCTTCCGCACCGGAGACGCCGGACGACTGGAAGGTACCACACTCTACTTTACCGAGCGCATCAAAGACCTCTTCAAAACGGCCAACGGCAAGTATATTGCTCCGCAAATGATTGAGGGCTTGCTTTCTCAAGACCCCATCATCGAACAGGCAGCTACCATCGGCGATACTTACAAATTTGTAAGTGCATTGGTATATCCAAACTGGGAACTCCTGCGTAACAAACTCTCAGAACGAGGTATGGAAGCCTCTTTACCCATCGAACAACTGGCTCAAGACCATGAGGTAAACCGATTGCTGATGGCACACGTAGAAGCAGCACAAGGCACATTGGCAAAGTTCGAGAAAGTGAAGCGCATCACCATCCTGACCGAACCGTTTACCATAGAAAACGGACTTATCACCAATACACTGAAACTGAAACGCAAAGCCATCTACGAACGTTATGCAAAAGAAATCAAAGAAATGTATAGCGAAACGTATGATGTAACGGAACATCTGAAGGAGTTTATCCATCAACCCTAATAAAATCATATATCAAAAATAATTATAAAACTATCACCGAAAAAAGATGATAACATTGGACCAACTGAATGCTCTGTTGGAGCGCCGTGATGCGCTGAGGGGGTATCTTTGACGTCGATAACAAACATATCGAACTGCAAGAGGAAGAACTGAGAACCGCCGACCCCGGTTTTTGGGAAGATAACAAAAGAGCCGAAGAACAGATGCGCAAAGTCAAATCGCTGCGCAAATGGATTAGCATATTCGAAGAGGTGAACAGCGCCGCCGAAGAGACTATGCTGGCTTACGAATATCATAAGGAAGGTATCACCGGAGAAGAAGATGTGGACGCAGCCTACGCCCATGCCATAGCCCTGATAGATGATGCCGAACTGAAAAATATGCTCCGTGCCGAAGAGGACAACTTCGGCGCCGTACTCAAAGTCAATGCCGGAGCCGGTGGCACCGAGAGTCAAGACTGGGCACAAATGCTGGTGCGCTTATATCAACGCTGGGCAGAGAAGCATGATTATAAAGTGACCATCACCAACTGGCAGGATGGAGATGATGCAGGTATCAAAACGGTAACCATGCAAATCGAAGGAGACCAAGCCTACGGTTTTCTGAAAAGCGAAAACGGCGTGCATCGCCTCGTTCGTGTATCCCCATACAATGCACAAGGCAAGCGTATGACCAGTTTTGCATCGGTCTTCGTAGTACCTCTGGTAGACGACTCGATAGAAATAACCATCAATCCCGCCAATCTGACATGGGATACTTTTAGAAGTAGTGGAGCCGGCGGTCAGAATGTAAATAAAGTGGAAACCGGCGTGCGTATTCACTATATGTATAAAGACCCGGATACCGGCGAAGAGGAAGAAATCATCATCGAGAATACCGAAAGCCGCTCACAAACGGATAACCGCGAAAACGCCATGCGACTATTGCGTTCGCAACTCTATGACAAGGAGTTGGCCAAGCGTAAAGCGGCACAAGCAGAGGTGGAAGCCGGCAAAAAGAAAATCGAATGGGGCTCGCAGATCAGAAGTTACGTGTTCGATGACCGCCGAGTAAAAGATCACCGCACCAATTATCAAACAAGCGATGTGAATGCCGTTATGAATGGCGAGATTGACGACTTTATCAAAGCCTACCTAATGGAATTTGCAGGCAAATGACACCAAGACCATCCATTAACTTATATAGTAGACTTATGAAAAATACTTATTTGGGCACACTTGCCTTGTCTCTATGTTTAGGGATAGGGGCTTGCCGTACAACTGTAAAAGAACAACCGATTTTGAAAGAATCCGATTTTGAGGCTGCTCCAGTGGCCATGATGAAACCAGACACTTTTGTAGAGTTTGGGCATCAACGCATCGACCCCTACTTTTGGATGAAAGACAAAAAAAATCCCAAAGTATTGGACTACATCAAAGCAGAAAATGCCTATACGGACAAGGTTATGGCATCGACCAAAAATCTGCAAGAAAAACTCTACCAAGAGATGATTGGCAGAATCAAGGAAGATGATGAGAGCTACCCGGCCTTAGACAACGGCTATTATTACTATAGTCGCACTGAAAAAGGGAAACAATATGCCACACTATGTCGCAAAAAAGAGTCTATGCAAGGTTCGGAAGAAGTGGTATTCGACTTAAATCAAATGGCGCAAGGCAAAGCGGCTTTTATTTTTGCCGGATATGACATAAGTCCGGACAACCGACTGGCAGCTTATTTGGACAATGAAACCGGCTCGTATGCCGAATTCACCCTTCACATCAGAGACCTGAGTAGCGGAAAAGATATTGCATGGCATGTGGACAGAGCGTCATCAATGGCATGGGCAAATGACAGCAAAACTTTGTTTTACAGCCAGATAGACCCACAAACGCTGCGTTCATATCGCATCTATCGCAGAAGCATTGATGAAGATAAGCCGACCTTGATTTACGAAGAAAAAGACACCAAATTCTCAACCTCGGTACATAGCGATATAAGCCGTCAATACATTATGATTAACACCAGCAGTTCGACCACTTCGGAAATCCGCTGGATATCGGCCAATCGTCCCACGGAGCCTTTTGGTGTATTCCTGCCGCGAACCACCGGCGTGGAATACGATGTGATGGCACATCAAGACTGCTTCTACATTTATTACAAAGACAGAACACATCTGAACGGGATGGTATATCAGGTTGCCAAAGCGGATTACAAAAACAAGTCGGCATGGAAGTTATTCAAAGATCACCAAGAAGATGTTCGCATTGATGATGTAAGCGTGCTACGCGATTACGTGATAATGGATTTGCGCCGCAATGGTCTGAACGAAATTCGCATTTACGATTTAGACGGCAAAGAGTTGCGTAATATCACTTTCCCCGAACCGGTTTATTCCGTATCGTCAGATACCGGAATGGAATTCGATGCCCAAACCATCCGATACTCCTATACCTCTTTTAACCGTCCGGGTACATTATATGAATATGACATCCCCACCGGCAAAACCACAAAACTGCGCGAACGTGAAATCCCATCCGGCTTCAAGCCCGATGACTACATGGTGGAAAGACTATGGGCCGATGCCGCCGATGGCACCAAAATACCAATGGCGGTTGTCTATAAAAAGGGACTTAAACGTGATGGAACAGCCCCGGCTCTGATTTATTCATATGGAAGCTACGGAGCTACCAGCGATGTGTATTTCAGTGGTTCGATATACAGCCTTGTGGATCGGGGATTTGTATATGCCATAGCCCAAATACGTGGGGGTAGCGACATGGGTGAACAATGGTACGAAGACGGAAAACTACTGAACAAGAAAAATACTTTCACAGATTTCATTGCCTGCTCTGAAAAGTTGATTGCCGACCATTACACTTCTGCCAAAAAATTAGCAGCCATGGGAGGTAGCGCCGGAGGTCTTTTGATGGGTGCCGTGGCCAATATGCGACCGGATTTGTATCAAAGTATTGTGGCACAAGTACCTTTTGTGGACGTAATCAGCACCATGTTGGACGATACATTGCCATTAACCACCGGAGAATATGAGGAATGGGGTAATCCGAACGAAGAAGCATACTACCGATATATGCTTTCTTATTCTCCCTACGACAACATAGAGGCTAAAGAGTATCCGAATATGTTGGTTACCGGAGGATGGAATGACTCCCAAGTGCTCTATCACGAACCCACCAAATATGTGGCCAAGCTGCGCGCCATGAAAAAAGGCGACAACTTGGTACTCCTGCACATGAACATGGAAAGCGGACACGGTGGTGCCACCGGACGCTACGACGGACTGCGTGATACAGCCTTTGAATATGCTTTTGTTTTGAACCGCGTAGGCATCAATCAATAACTCCAATATAGTATGGAGGTTGTGTTAAAACTTAAGTTTTGACACAACCTCTTATAGTTTTTTCAGTTCATCACAATAGAGCATTGTACAGAAAAAAATAATCAAAAGTCTTCTTTTTCCATCTTGCTCAATAGTGATTTTACAATAGCAATATGAAAAGGATGGATGAAGAAAAAATAGATTTTCCCCAACGCATAGTGATACCTGACTACCGTAGTTATTCGCAGTTCCTACCGACCATCAAAATACTTACAGCATAGCAAAGAAGTATGAAATGTAGATGTTTGTCCGCTTTGCCAAATATGATTTCATGAGAGTTTTGCTCGCATATCATATCAGACATACGTCCCACGACATCAAGTTTAAGTGGTTTGACCAAATAGTTTCTCCATCGGAGCTATGTTTTTCTCCAATACGAAAGCCTATTGAAAACCCTATCGAAAAACCATGCTGCCGTTATCGGCTCTTGGCACGAAACAACTTTCACATAAGAGTCGGCATGATCGTATGAGATAGCCAGATAATAAGACCGCCAGGCAATAGTTTTTCTATTTTCGCATTCACGTTATTGCACGTCTGGGGGGGTATCCAGCTAAAGACTATCGACCGGCGGACTCTTCGAGTAAGGTCAGAGCGATGAAATCTTCCACTCGCAACTGCTCCGGACGCATCCCGAAGATGGGGCGGTCATAACCATCGAAATCACTTCCGAAGAGAGGTTTGAGCGAATTACGCAACGTTTTGCGTCGCTGATTAAAAGCAGTTTTGACCAATCGGCGAAATCGCTGCTCGTCACATCCCAATTCCTTACGCTCGTTGCGCACCAAACGGATTACGCCGCTTTTGACCTTGGGTGGGGGGGTAAATACATATTCGTTCACCGTAAAAAGGTACTCCACATCATACCATGCCTGCAAAAAGACACTCAGAATACCATAAGCTTTCTTGCCGGGAGGTGATGCCAGACGCTGCGCCACTTCGCGCTGGAGCATTCCAGAACAACAAGGTATGCGATCGCGATAGTCCAACAGCTTGAAAAATATCTGACTGGAGATATTATAAGGGTAATTGCCGATAAGCGTAAAGGATTGACCATCGGGGAATAATTCTCCGAGGTCTATGCGTAAGAAATCTGCTTCTATGATGCGCCCATCGAGACGTGGCTCATGAGCTTGCAAATACCCCACCGACTCGGCATCTAATTCCACCACCCGAGTGTCGTAGCCTTTGTCAAGGAGAAAGTTGGTGAGTACCCCCATACCGGGGCCAACTTCGAGTGTGGGCAGACACCGATAATCTTGTAGCGTATCGGCTATGCGTTCGGCTATGGAAAGGTCGTTCAGAAAATGCTGACCTAAACGTTTTTTGGCTTTTACCTGAGTCATGACGTGGAGGAATGCGCAAAGTTTTCTATTATATTTGCGATGATAAAGTTACAAATACTTAGATAATAGCCATATACACATCTTTTATATGACAATGAAAAAGCAGATGGTATCTGCGCTCAAAATCATTATCCCGCTAATCATTGGGATCTTATTGCTCTGGCTCACTTATCGGCGTATGGATTTCGGTTCCATAGCCGCAGTTGTGCGCAGTGGCGTCAATTACCCCATCATATTGGGTTCGCTGTTTTTGGGTGTGGGTTCTAATGTATTGCGCGGTTATCGCTGGCAATTATTGATAAAACCGCTGATACCCGGTGAGCCGCCCACACGCAACCGCAATGCCGTTTACACTTCGCTGGGTTCGTATGCCGTTAATATGGCACTGCCTCGTGCAGGTGAAGTGTGGCGCTGCGCAGAGATGGGACGCTATGAAAAGATTTCTTTCAGCCGCCTATTGGGTACACTCTTTACCGAACGAATGGTGGATTTGGTCATGCTGGGATTGATACTCTTGTCCGTAGTGGTCGGTGCCGGTTCGTTTTTTGGAAGCTTCTTCCAGAGCAACCCCGAGCTAATCAATCGTGCCACCCTATTGCTCACCTCCGTCAGTTTTTATGTAATATTATTTGCCTGCTCAGGAGTGGTTATCGGTCTCTACTATTACATGAAAGTGTGCCATCCTCAGCATCGTTTCACACAGTTTGTAATGCGTCTGGCCGAAGGAGTTAAAAGCATCCTGCATCTGAAAAAAGCATTCCGCTTTATCCTATACAGCTTGCTTATCTGGCTGGGGTATTTTCTCTATTTCTATGTAACCTTTTTTGCCTTCGACTTTACCCGGGATTTGGGCATTGGTGTGGGATTGATAGCCTTTGCCATGAGTGCTTTGGCGGTTATCGTGCCTGTGCAAGGCGGCATCGGTCCTTGGCATTTTATGGTTATTTCGGCATTGATGGCTTTCGGCGTCACCCATGAAGATGCGGGTGCATTTGCCCTGATTGTGCACACTTTACAGACTTTGGGCACCATAATTGCAGGAATTATAGCCATCTTTCTTTTGCCTTTGGCAAATAAAGACTATATTCGTATGTCTAAAGAGACTCTATGATACATTAACATGATAATCAAATTAAACTATGGCAGCAGAAATTAAAAACCTTGCCCCCCAAGTAGTTTGGAACTATTTCTATGAACTGACACAAATTCCCAGACCCACTGGTCATGTAAAAGAAGTAACCGAATACATCAAATCTGTGGGTGAAAAATTAAATCTGGAAACCCTACAAGACGAAGTGGGCAATGTGCTGATTTGTAAGCCGGCCACTCCGGGTATGGAAAATTGTCCCGTGGTAACGCTGCAATCCCACGTGGATATGGTGCCGCAGAAAAATGCCGCCACCCAACACGATTTTACTAAAGATCCCATAGATGCCTATATTGATGGCGAATGGGTAACTGCACGAGGTACCACTCTGGGTGCCGATAACGGCATCGGAGCATCTTATGCGCTTGCCATACTCACAGAAAAAGATATTCAACATGGCCCTATTGAGGCCTTGTTTACCGTAGACGAAGAGGTAGGCATGGTGGGAGCCAATGGCCTGAAACCCGGTTTTTCTCATGGCGACATATTAATCAATCTGGACTCTGAATCCGAATGTGAATTATATGTAGGCTGTGCAGGCGGTGTGGATGTGAGCGCACGCCTCGAATTCAAAAACGAAGAACCCACACCCGAAGGCGATGTGGCTGTATATCTCTCGTTAACCGGACTCAAGGGCGGCCACTCCGGTATGGACATTGACCTCGGACGTGGCAATGCCAATAAATTGCTTTTCCGCTTCCTGAAAGATGCCGTGGAAAACAATGGCGCACGTTTGGTGGATTTCGATGGTGGCTCGCTGCGCAATGCTATTCCTCGTGAAGCCTTTGCTACCATCACCATTCCCGAAGATGAAGCAGATGCTTTATGGGAATTGGTATCGGACTACCAAGAAACATTTACACGTGAATATACTGCCATCGAAGACGGCATTCTATTTGAAGCCAAACGACTGGACAAAGTTCCCGCTTACGTGGTACCCGAAGAAATCCAAGACAGCATCATCAACGCCATCGAAGCATGTCCCAATGGTGTAATTTCCATGCTGACCAGCTTCCCCGGTACGGTGGAATCCTCTTCTAATATGGCACGTGTGCAGGTAAAAGACGGATTATTCGAAGTCAAATTCCTCGTGCGTAGTTCTTCCGAATCTCGAAAGATGTATCTGGCTTCCATGATAGAAAGCACATTCAGTCTGGCCGGTGCCGAGGTAGAATTCGATGCTCCTTACAATGGCTGGGAGCCCAACATCAACTCTTCCATCATGAAGTATATGAAAGAGGCTTATGAACGTGGTTACAGTCGCACACCTGAAATCAAAGTCATCCATGCTGGCTTGGAGTGCGGTATCATTCAGGGAGCCATGCCCAAGATGGATATGATTTCCGTGGGACCGGACATCCGTCACCCGCACTCTCCGGATGAAAAAGTCCATATTGCTTCCGTAGAACGCACATGGCACGTATTGCGAGATGTATTGTCCGACATTAAATAATCTCATGACATTGCATTATAAATTGTTAACACTCTTCCTCAGCTATCGGTCACACCGATGGCTGGGGACTTTTTAAAATTTCAAAGTATGAAAACCGCATTTGTTTTTCCGGGTCAAGGCGCACAATTTGTGGGTATGGGCAAAGAATTATACGACAACCATACCCAGGCCAAGGCTCTATTTGATCAAGCCAATGAAATATTAGGCTTCCGTATTACCGATATTATGTTCGCCGGTACAGATGACCAACTCAAAGAAACTAAAGTTACTCAGCCGGCTGTATTCCTGCACTCGGTGGCTCGTGCCGCTGTGGCTGATGATATGGCTTGCGATATGACTGCAGGACACTCACTGGGCGAATTTTCTGCATTAGTGGCAGCCGAAGCATTGACCTTTGAAGATGGCCTTCGTTTGGTTTCCAAACGTGCTTTGGCCATGCAAGAGGCTTGCGAAGCCGTCCCTGGAACCATGGCAGCCATTCTGGGATTGCCCGATGATAAAGTGAAAGAAATCGTAGCAGGCATAGAAGAGGTGGTTGTGGCAGCTAACTTCAATAGCCCCGGTCAAATTGTCATATCAGGCAGTTTGGAAGGCGTAAATAAAGCCTGCGAAGCCATGAAAGCCGCCGGAGCAAAACGTGCGTTACCCTTGAAAGTGGGTGGAGCATTCCACTCTCCTCTCATGGAACCAGCTCGCCAAAAATTGGCACAAGCCATTGAAGATACCCTCTTCAGCACTCCCAAATGTCCTATTTATCAGAATGTGGTGGCAAAGGCAATAATTGACCCTGCCGAAATCAAGAAAAATCTGATTATGCAGCTCACAGCTCCTGTTCGCTGGACAGAAAGCGTACAACAGATGATAGCCGACGGGGCTTCCAAATTCATCGAATTCGGTCCCGGAGCCGTACTGCAAGGCCTGATTAAGAAAATCGACAAAAACGCAGAAGCTGAAAGTTTCAGTTAAAAAACCATAGAAGGCTTTGTTTTAAGCAAGTCTTCACCCAATCTGATTTTGAGGCGGTGTAGAAACAAACGTTTTGGCATCGCCTCTTATCATTAACTGACAAAAAGATATATTTGCCATAATAAAAAAAAGTATTACATTTGCAACGCTTTAAGGTCGTTAGCTTGACGGCAAGACCTAAAAACGGTGTGGTAGTTCAGCTGGTTAGA
>CAMFNC010000047.1 GCA_945965245.1 uncultured Porphyromonas sp.
GTCCAAAGGTGCCCCACAACCATTTCCATATTATCCACGTCTTTGTGAATGACGGTGCTTATCTCGCCCATCCGTTCATTGGTGTAGAAACCGAGCGAGAACATTTTCAGTTTCAAGATGATTTTCTCACGAATGCGTTCCACGAGATCGAAGCCGGCAAAGTGTTTGCTCATATCGGCTATGGCATTGGATATGGTTTTCAAAACCAGCAGACCACCGAGTATCCACGCTGCTGAAACGAGCGAAACGCTTCCGCCCGATATATAGCGATCGATAAGGAACAAGACGGTAAGCATAATCGCCGTGCCACAAAGGGCATAAACCACGAAAAACAGTGCGGAGATTATCAGATGCCGCACTCCGCGGGCGGTCAGTTCGTTCAATATATTGCGTACCATTATTTATACCTCCTCTTCTTTCAGTTGCCATTTGCTTACCCGTTCCTGTGTTTCCGTCATATTGCGATATAGCGGACAGTTGTCCGTCAATTCTCCGTGCGTTCCCATCGCCACAACCAGCCCCTTGTCCATCACGACAATGCGTTCCATCTCCTGAATGGTGTTGAGCCGGTGAGCGATGGTGATGACGGTCTTGTTGCGTTGCAATTCGTCCAAAGCCTCTTGAATAAGCTTCTCGTTCTCTCCATCCAAGGCAGCGGTGGCTTCGTCGAGAATGACAATCGGTGAGTCTTTGAGCAGCATCCGCGCAATGGAAATGCGCTGTTTCTCTCCGCCGGAGAATTTTACGCCCGCTTCACCTGCCGACGTATCGTAACCATTGGGCAGTCCCACGATAAAGTCGTGTATGCGTGCCCTTCGCGCCGCCATTTCCACCTCCTCTTGCGTGGCGGAGGGCTTGCCGATACGGATATTGTCCCGAATGCTCGTATTGAAAAGGAACACCTCCTGCTGCACCATTGAGAAGAAATCGGCAATGTTTCGTTCGGAGAGTTCCGCAAGGCTCTCTCCGCCTAGACGGACGGTTCCCGACTGCGGTTGCCAAAAACCCATCATCAGGCTTGCCAATGTGCTTTTGCCTGACCCCGATTCTCCCACAATAGCCGTATGGCTGCCCTTGGGAAATTGCAGACAGACATCACACAAAGCACTGTCCTGCTTGTTCGGATAGGCAAATGTCACGTGCTCGAAACTGACATCGGTCTGCATGGTATCCGTATCCCTGTCTGCCGTATCCTTTGCAGGTACTTCGGTAATCGACTGAACCTTCGCCAACGACTGACCATAGACGATTCGGAAATGTTGGAACGTAGCCAACTTAGCAAAGGAGGACGAGAACAATCCGCCCAATATCAAGGCAAGGATAAAACGAGCTACAGTTAATTCGCCCGAACTCATCATCCATAGTCCAATTAGAGTCATTACCACGATACCACCTTCCAAGAACATCGTTATCAATGTCATGGGAACGGTAACGCTAAACATGCTCCGCTTTACCCAACGGATGTAGTCGCGCATACCACCAAGTACCCGTTCCGTTCTGTTTTCCTCGTTACTGAAGGCTTTGATTACCGATATGGTAGCCACATATTCCAAAAGGTCTTCCGACATTTTTTGCGTACTTTCCATAAAGTGTTGAAAGCTCTTTCCCCAAAGTGTTTTGACAGCCATTTGCAGAAGAAATGCCACAGGCAAAAGAGAAATGAGTGACAGTCCCAGCCGCCAATCCAATACCATAACAATTCCCCATAGCAAGGTGGGGAAAAGCGTTGCCGATAGGATTTCGGGCAGTCCGTGCGCCAAATAAATCTCAATTTGTTCCACATCGTGGTTGATAATGTTCACCAAGTCGCCCACCTTCCGCTCCTGAAAGAAGCCGAGCGGCAACCGTTGCAAGTGGCTCACGATACGCAACCTCAACCGTGTGAGGGCGTTGTAAGCTGAGCGGTGCGCCCGCCAGATCGACATTCCGTAGAACATGCCGCGAAGCAGGGTGAACAACACCATCGCCGCCCCGACAATCCAAATCATTGTAGAAGTGAGCGTTCCGCTCATCAGCCTGTCCACTGCCCACACCACGAGCAATAGGGGCAGTGTGCCGAAAACAAGATGCAGTATGACCACCGCATTGGAGAGCAGGCTGCGACTCTCCCGTTCCTCATCGAGAGGCTTGATTTTTTGTTTATCCATATATCTGTATCGTTTTGATTTTCTAAGATGCAAAAGTACGGAGACGCACAGGGGTAAAATAACCCGAATGAGCATTACACTGCCCAAAAACGATAACTTGACACATATAAAACTCAATAGGGGTATAAGTGTGGATAGTAGGGTTATTTATCTGTTTTATAGGTGGGTAATTTTGCACGAGTTTTTATAAACATATAAGATATGTCAATCAACTCAATAGTTCATTTATACAAAAGAATGCTCATCATCAGCATCCTATTGCTGTGGGCTTATCCGATGTTTGCACAACAGCATTCCATCGAAATAAAAGTTTTTGATGCAGAGAATGGTAACAGTATAGAATTTGCCACGGTGCAATGGAAAGGCCTGAACGAACCTTCATACAAGAACGGTACAACCACAAATAAAAAAGGAGTGGCGAAACTAAATACGCCTGCTCATCAAAAACTTGTACTAAGGGTAAGTTACGTAGGTTACCAGACAATTACCGACACGATTACGGCAAATGAGAAACGTCATACCCTGAAGTTACGTCCGGAATCGACGGAATTGGCAAATGTGGTAGTCTTCGGAAAAACAAAAGCACAGGTTATTAGAGAGTCGCCCGAAGCGGTTTCAGTAATAAACGCTAAGGAATTGCAAGGTCGCTCTGTTTCTTTAGAAACCATCTTGAACAAAACCATTGGTTTGAAGGTCGGGCAGACAGGTGGATTGGGAAGCAGTTCGAGGATTATTGTTCACGGATTGGAAGGAAACCGCATTCAGATTCTTTGGGATGGCATTCCCATGAGTACCTCGGATGGAACGTTTTCTCTTGATGAGATTCCGATAGACATTATCGAACGGATAGAGGTCTATAAAAGCATTATCCCTGCACGTTTCGGTTGCGATGGCTTGGGTGGTGCCGTCAATATCGTCACGAAGGAGTTTAGTACGGACTATTTGGATGCTTCGTACGAACTCGGTTCTTATCAGACGCACAAGGGAAGTGTCTTCTCTCGCAAGAACTTTCCCAAGAGCGGTATTTTGCTCGGTGCGGGAGGGTATTATACTTCTGCAAAGAATGATTACTCATTTAGAGTCCCCGAAAGAGAGAACCTGTTGGTAAAGCGTGACCACGACCGTTTTCGTTCGTATATGTTGAAAGGGAAAGTCGCTTTTACAAAACTTTGGTTCGATGAGATTAGTACCGAGTTCGGGTATTACAACCGTTTCAATGAGATACAAGGAGTATTGAAGAATATCCAGCATGCTGAAAACAAATCCGGGATGTTTATGCTCGAAAACAAACTGATAAAAAGCGGAATACTGAACAATCGACTTAACTTCGAGTCGCATTTCTCCCTCTCGCATACGACGAACAATTTTGTGGATACGGCACGAGTTAATCACGATTTTGAGGGAAATATATATCCGAGCCCGAACGGACAGGGAGAAACGGGGGACGTTCCTCACAACTCAAACGACAAAGGTTTGGAAATCAACGAACGTATCAACCTTGATTACAAATTGTCCACCAATCACAGTTTGAACCTGAACACGCTTATTAACTATGCCCAAAGACAACCATGCGATGACATTGCGAGTCAGCACGCAGGGTTTATTATCGGAGGATTTCCCAGCAAAAAGACCAGTATTGTCTCAGGATTGACTTGGGAAGCGAAACTCTTCGGTAGAAAACTGACGAATATGCTCTCCGCAAAGTATTTCCACCTCCATTCCGAGATAGAAGATTTGACTTCATAC
>CAMFNC010000048.1 GCA_945965245.1 uncultured Porphyromonas sp.
GTATAACGTGCGCCGACTGATACACCAAAATCCCATCGAATCCATTAAATACGAATAAAAATCAATTATCAATAATAATTCATTAAAACCATTAAAAGTCATGATTGAAATTAAGAATTTGAGCAAAATCTTCCGTACAGAAGATATCGAAACCGTAGCCTTGGACGGCGTTAGCATGAATGTGAAAGAAGGCGAATTCATCGCCATCATGGGGCCTTCCGGTTGTGGTAAGTCCACACTGCTGAACATCCTCGGTCTGCTGGACAATCCCACAGAAGGAACATATCTGCTGGATGGTCAGGAAGTGGGCAAACTGAAAGAAAAGGACCGCACGCAGGTGCGCAAGGGCAAAATCGGCTTTGTGTTTCAGAGCTTCAACCTCATCGACGAAATGACCGTGCAGGAAAACGTGGAGCTGCCGCTGATTTATCTGGGTGTAAAGGCTTCCGAACGCAAGGAGCGTGTGGATGAGGCGCTGCACCGCATGAGCATCAGCCATCGTGCCGGGCATTTCCCCAATCAGCTCTCCGGCGGTCAGCAGCAGCGTGTGGCCATAGCCCGTGCCGTGGTGGCCAATCCCAAACTGATTTTGGCAGACGAACCCACGGGTAATCTGGACTCCAAAAACGGTGCCGAGGTAATGGATCTGCTCACACAGCTAAACCGAGAAGGCTCCACCATCGTGATGGTAACGCACAGCGAACACGATGCCGGCTTTGCTCATCGTGTGGTCAAGCTCTTCGACGGTAAGATTATCGGATAGAACGGCGGCCCTCTGCCATAAGGGCGAACTCCCGGAGATGCACGGATGCAGAGTGTAATTTATCTGTTTGTGATTTTTACTTTTCATACTCTTTCGGCTGCATCGTGTGTCGGGAGTTTGCCTGTGCTGCCGCAGGTTCGTAATGACCGACCTCGAAATCGATAATTATCGACTTTAAGATTGGTAATTGCCGATTTCGAGATTGGTAATTACCGATTTTGTAATTGTTAATGCACTTTCGATATGCGTACTTATTTGAATTATCTGGGACGTAATAAACTCTATACGTTTGTATCGGTTTTCGGCTTTGCCGCCTCACTGATGTTCGTGATTTTGCTGGGTTTTTATGTCCGACACGAATATACGGCAGACCGCTTTCACCCCAATGCCGAGCGGCTCTATCAGTATAATCGCACCGGGTTCGGTTATTACTCGCCCAAGCCCATGGCACCCTATTTCCAAGAGCGGATACCGGAGATTGAAGATTATTGCCGTATTTTCTTTACGTGGAGTGGCGAGAATTTCTTTGCTTTGAGCAAGAGCGGAGAGGCGCATGAGGCGGATATCATGTATGCCGATGCCAATATCTTCGACCTCTTGGGCTACACGCTGGCCGAAGGTGACCCCAAGACGGCTCTGCGCGAAAAAGGCAGCGTGGTCATTACACGCGATTATGCCGGACGGCTCTATGGCGATGAAAATCCCATCGGTAAGGAACTCAATCTGAATGGTCAAATCACTTATCGCATTACCGGCATTCTGAACCCGATGAATGCCAACAGCCACATCCCACCCAAAGATGTGATTGGCGATTTCGCTTCGGGTGCAGATTGGGCCGGCGACGGCTGGAACATCAGTAATTATGCCACCTATTTCCTGCTCCGTACCGGTGCAGATGCCCGGCTTGTGTCAGAAGCCATGACCCATGAAATACACACCAAACTAAAGCTAATGGAAGACTCCCGGATTATGCTGCATCCTATTACACGAGTCTATCTGGAGCCGGAAGAAGCTGCTGCTGAATTGCGTTCGGGTAGCAAGAAAAACATCGCTATCATGATTGCAGTGGTATTGCTGATATTGGTGCTTTCCGTCATGAGCTATGTCAATCTGACACTGTCCAATGGCGGCGGTCGTGCTCGCGAGGTTACGTTGCGCCGTCTGCTCGGCAGCAGTCGGTGGCGCGTGGCTTTGCAATTGTGGACGGAATCTCTGCTGATGACCGTAATCGGTATGCTGTTGGCTCTTTTGGGAGCTTTCCTCATGGAGCCACTCTTCGATGAAATATTGAACACACGGCTGGAGCTGGCACAGAGTTTCAATCTCTCGGTGGCGGGCGTGTTCGTGTTCTTCGTCTTGCTTGTCAGCTTCATTATCTCCGTATTTCCGGCAGTTTTGATTTCGAGTTTCCGACCCATCGAAGTGGTCAAAGGCACTTATCATCGGATATTCAACGGGCATATCTCTCAGATGTTGGTCATAGCCCAATACGTGATAGCCATGGTACTATTGATAGGGGCGGCCATCATGTATTTGCAAGTGGAGCACCTCAATCATGCCGACTTCGGCTACGATACACGCCACAAACTGCTGGTCCTTCATCTTGTGGACAGTGCCCGGCACGAGGTGGTGCGAAGCGAAATCGGCAAGATTTCCGGTGTGCGTGCCGTGGGATTGGCCTGTGGCACTCCTTTCGGTTCACACAATAACTGCTCGGATGAAATCGATGGCAAGACATTGGATTTTCATGAATTCAAAATGGATGAAGAAGCACTGAAGATACTGGCCATTCCGATAGAGCCTACCGGAGCATCGGCATCGCCGGCCGAACAGATATATGTCAATCGGTCCGGCTACAATACGCTCGAACCCGGCAGTGATTTCCGCTGCAATTATATCATGGGTCCCAAAGTGGTTATGGGAGTTTTGGGGCAGATTCGCATCGGCAGCTTTCGTGACGAGGTAAAGGATTATTCCATCCAAAAAATACAAGACCGTGACACAGCATGGAGTATTTTGGTGGATTATGACCCGCAAACCGATTTGATTGAAATGAAACAACGCATTGCCGATGTGCTGCAGAAAATCTTCGGCACACCCTATGTAAAGATGAAAACCTCCGATGAATATATGGCCGAATACAGTGCTCCGGAGCATCGAGTCAGCCGTCTGATGCTACTCTTTTCTATTTTGGCCGTATTGCTTACGGTGATGAGCGTGTTTGCCATGTCTGCCGTGCGCATAGCCCAAAAACAAAAAGAAATAGCCATTCGCAAGGTGGTGGGAGCATGCGAAAGACAGATTTTACATATTATCAGCCGCCGGAGCATGTGGAATCTTTTGATGGCTTTCGCAATAGCCATGCCCATTTCTTACTATGTGATGCATCGGTGGTTGCAAGGTTATGCCTATCGTATTACCGGCTATTGGTGGGTCTTTCCATCGGCTTTGGTTTTGGTCGGTTTGGTGGCGATACTTTCCCTGTTGGGCATGGCACGGAGTGCAGCCCGTTCCAATCCCATTCGTTACCTCAAGGATGAATGAGAAAATATTTATACACAAGTTGCCCGGAAAATGTGCACATATTTCGCTGAAAACGTGCACAAATTCTCTGCAAAATGTGCACAAAATTTTCAGTACCTGTAACTGGAGTATAAAAATGTGCTGAAAAAAGCTATCTTTGCACGGTCAATGGC
>CAMFNC010000049.1 GCA_945965245.1 uncultured Porphyromonas sp.
CTGTGTAAAACATAGAGAAACACTGCAAATCCATCTCATTTCCATTTACTTACCTTCAATACTCGCCCTAATGCCCTTTCCGCTGATAGTTGCATAAATTGCGCGCGTTTTATGTATAAATCAGTTTCATTTTATGCATAAAAAATAAGGCATGAATGCAATGCGGTAGAAGCATCCCACCGCTGATGGTTTTAGAGCTATTGGATGTGAGTGGTGTAGCGCAATGCTGTGAGATAATTTCGGTCTAAAATAACGACGTCGTATTGTCCCGGCTGCAGGACGAGTGGAGGATGCTCTCCCGCACATTCCAGGCAAACGATGTCTGCCGGCACACTCTCGCGGTCAAAATCCCCCACCCTATACGCCAAAACCAATAAGGGAAACGCAGCATCCGTAGGTAATTGTACGGCACATTCATGGCGTTCGCCATAGCGCAGCATCCAATCAGGGCGTCCGTGTATATACTTCACGGCTGGATGAATAATGGCACAATCCACTTGGTCACTACTTTCATGCCCCTCGAAGGTCTTACCGGACACATCCACCATAATCACCGGGTAATCTCGGTTCACCATGTCCACATAAGGATGATTGTATTGACTTCGGCTCTTATCGAGGCATAAGGTCTGGCTGATGGTAAAGGGGTCGATGCCGGTCATATCTTTCAGCCGGCCTGCCATGGCTTTGCCCCATCGTGTGATATTAGGCGTGCCTTCTATCACATGGTCATGACCGCAGTGTATCAGTACCTTGCCATCTGGATGGGCTTGCATGAAATCGGCTATCTGATGAGCTTGGATTTCCTCACGATTGCCTTTTTTGTCGAAATTTTCGTATCCGAACAGCGTGAAACCGATTTGCAGAGCCGTGGCAATCAGATTGCCAAACTCCGGTTCGCGCGTATAGTAGCCGCTATCGAGCGTGAATTCTTTGAGGTCGGTCATGAGGGGCAACCACAAAGCTTCCAACCCCAAATACCGATAGCCGTTGTCATACAAACCTTGGAGCAAAGAGCGGGTGAAGGCTCGGTGGACAGGATAGGTATGCGCCTCGTTGATTATGATGATTTTTTCTCGGCATGACCGCTCAAGGATATAGTTCCGCGCATCCACCGGAGCAAAACGCATCAGATATGCGCTATCGGCAGCGGAAACCACAGGTGCGCGCACGCCCTGTTTATCCCACGTCTCACGAGTTTTGCGATAGTCACCCACGAAAGAGAATTCGGTGGCTCTGATTTGGTATTTCCAGAGCGTGGTATCGCGCTCCAGCTCTTTTTCGATTTCAGACGGAAAGCGATAACGAAACATTTTCGATTGTGCCACGGCACACACAGATGCAACGAATATCAGCACCCCAAAAAGGATAATTTTTTTCATCATGACGATTGATTTAAAATGAGTTAGCGATAAAACAAATATAAGTTTTTGGGGCTATTCTTCCTATTTTTGACCTGCGATTGATAGGTTCTCCTCTGCCTAATCGTCATATATATGACTAAACACATATTCCATGGAAAGATTACTACTACCACTCCTCATTTGCTGTATTTTCTGCGGACAAGCTTCGGTACAAAATTCTTCAGAGGTTTCGGGCTACGTGAAAGACCAACAAGGCGAACTCCTTGTCAATGCAATGATTAACGTTCCACTCCACAAGCAATTCGATAATGAGATCTGATTTAGCCGGACAAATAACTCTAAAAAATCAGCCCCACGCAGTCCGATATGACCGCGTGGGGCTGATGCTATGATAGGGATTTAATCTTATGCTTCGGGACTTTCTACCTGTTCGGCAACCAGAGCTTCGGACAAGGCGTCATCGCCAATCATCTTTTTCTTTTCGGCCACAGCTCGTTCATAATCTTCCATCGGCATTACTACCAACTTCTGATATTCACGCAAACCAGTACCGGCAGGAATTAAGTGACCGCAAATCACATTTTCCTTCAAGCCCTCGAGGTCGTCGCTCTTGGCATTGATTGCGGCTTCGTTGAGCACTTTGGTTGTTTCCTGGAATGATGCGGCAGACATAAAGCTCTTAGTCTGCAAAGCGGCACGAGTGATACCCTGCAAAATCTGATTGGCAGTGGCAGGGCGTGCATCGCGAGCTTCCACGGGCTTGAGGTCACGACGTTTGAGCATACTGTTTTCATCGCGGAGTTTGCGCAAGGTAACAATTTGACCGGGCTTGAGATTTTCGGAGTCGCCGGCTGCGGTAACCACCTTCTTGCCCCAAATACGATCGTTTTCTTCCATGACATCCAATTTGTCCACCACTTGTTGCTCCAAGAAGAGCGTATCTCCCGGATCCACGATTTCCACTTTGCGCATCATCTGACGCACAATGACTTCGAAGTGTTTGTCGTTAATCTTTACACCCTGCAAGCGATATACGTCTTGTACTTCATTCACAATGTATTCCTGCACAGCGGTCGGACCCATGATGGCAAGGATGTCGCTCGGCGTAATGGCGCCATCGGACAGAGGAGTACCGGAGCGCACGAAGTCACCCTCCTGAACCAACAACTGCTTAGACAGTGGCAACAGATACTTCTTGGGTTCGCCCAGTTTGGGAGTAATGGTCACTTCACGATTACCACGTTTGAGCTTTCCCAATTCCACGGTACCATCCACTTCTGCCACCACAGCGGGGTTAGAGGGGTTACGTGCCTCGAACAATTCGGTTACACGGGGCAAACCACCGGTGATATCGCCCGCCTTACTCATGGTGCGAGGTATCTTAACCAACGCATCACCCACTTTAATTTGGTCGCCTTCGCTATTCACCACGTGTGCACCCAAAGGCAGATTGTATGTGCGGAGGGTATTGCCATCGGCATCAAGGATATGCACCTCAGGAGCCATGGTCTTGTCCTTGGATTCGATGATAATCTTTTCCTTCAGACCTGTGGTTTCGTCGGATTCCACTTTATACGTAACACCTTCGGCCATATTCTCGAAGTTCACCTTACCGGCCACTTCACTCACGATAACGGCGTTGAAGGGGTCCCATTGGAAAAGAGTATCGCCCTTCTTAACTTCATCACCCTCCTTGAAATAGAGATATGAACCATAAGGCAAGCTGTGATGAGAGAGCACCATCTTGGTGGTGGGACTGACAATGCGCAATTCGGCAGTACGGCTCACAACCACTTGATAAGGTTTGCCACCTTCCTTGGCTTCCACGTCCACAGTACGAAGTTCTTCGAACGAGAGCACACCATCAAACTTGGCAGGCATACTGTTTTCGGTGGCCACGTTGGAGGCAATACCACCCACGTGGAATGTACGCAACGTAAGCTGAGTACCCGGCTCACCAATGGATTGTGCAGCGATAACGCCGACCACCTCGCCAATCTGTACCATCTGATTGGTAGCCAAGTTTCGTCCGTAACATTTGGCGCAGACGCCTTTCTTGGATTCGCAAGTCAGTACAGAACGGATTTCCACCTGTTCGATGGGAGAATCTTCGATGATTTTGGCAGCAGCCTCGCGAATCTCTTCGCCGGCATGCACAATAAGCTCGCCTGTGGTGGGATGAATAATATCATGAACGGATACACGACCAAGGATGCGCTCATACAAAGTGGCGATAACCTCTTCGTTTTCCTTGAGTTCGGTGCAAACCAATCCACGCAACGTGCCACAGTCTTCTTCGGTGACAATCACATCATGCGATACGTCCACCAAACGACGAGTAAGATAACCGGCATCGGCCGTTTTCAACGCCGTGTCGGCAAGACCCTTACGAGCACCGTGAGTAGATATAAAGTACTCCAATACGGAAAGACCTTCCTTAAAGTTGGAGAGAATGGGGTTTTCGATAATCTGACCACCCTCGGCACCGCTTTTTTGGGGCTTAGCCATCAAACCACGCATACCGGAAAGCTGACGAATCTGCTCCTTAGAACCACGGGCTCCGGAGTCCATCATCATGTACACGGAGTTGAAGCCATCGTTATCGGAAGCCAGATGCTTCATCAAAATATCGGAAAGACGGCTGTTGATGTGCGTCCATGTATCGATAATCTGGTTGTAACGCTCGTTGTTGGTAATGAAACCCATGCTATAATTCTGCATGATTTGCTCCACTTCGACGTCACCCTCTTTAATCAGAGCTTCCTTTTCTTCCGGTATCAATACGTCGCCCAAGTTGAAGGACAAGCCGCCCTTGAATGCCATATAGTAACCGAGGTTCTTGATATCATCGAGGAAGTGAGCCGTGCGAGCCACACCACAAGCCTTGATGACTTTACCGATAATTTCACGCAGGGCTTTCTTACCCAAAATTTCATTGACGAAACCCACCTCTTCGGGCACACGCTCATTGACCATTAAACGACCCACAGACGTCTCAATCATGTGGTGCACGGGCTGACCGTCCACGAGGTCATCCACATATACCTTGATGGGAGCATGGATATCCACCTTACCTTCATTATAAGCAATGGTAGCTTCTTCGTTGCCATAGAATACCAGACCAGCACCCTTGGCTCCGGGACGGAGTTTGGTGATATAATAAAGCCCCAACACCATATCCTGAGAAGGCACGGTGATAGGCGCGCCATTGGCCGGGTTAAGAATATTGTGTGATGCCAACATAAGCATCTGAGCTTCCAAAATAGCCTCATTGCCCAACGGAAGGTGAACAGCCATCTGGTCTCCGTCAAAGTCCGCATTGAAAGCCGTACAAGCCAATGGGTGCAACTGAATGGCCTTACCCTCAATCATCTTAGGCTGGAAAGCCTGAATACCAAGACGGTGCAATGTGGGGGCACGGTTGAGGAGTACGGGATGGCCTTTCATCACAAATTCCAAAATATCCCAAATAACAGGGTCGCGACGATCTACAATTTTTTTGGCACTTTTCACCGTCTTCACTATACCGCGCTCGATGAGCTTACGGATAACAAACGGCTTGTAAAGTTCGGCTGCCATATCTTTGGGCAAACCGCACTCGTGCATACGCAATTCGGGGCCAACGACAATAACGGAACGAGCCGAATAGTCCACACGTTTACCAAGCAAATTCTGACGGAAACGACCTTGCTTACCTTTCAAACTATCGGAAAGAGATTTGAGAGGTCTATTATTGTCCGAGCGAACGGCACTACTCTTACGAGAGTTATCGAAGAGTGAGTCCACAGCTTCCTGAAGCATACGCTTTTCATTACGCAAAATCACCTCGGGAGCTTTGATTTCAATCATTCGTTTCAGACGATTGTTACGGATAATTACACGACGATAAAGGTCATTGAGGTCAGAAGTGGCAAAACGACCACCATCCAATGGAACCAACGGACGTAAATCGGGCGGAATAACCGGAATAACCTTCATAATCATCCATTCGGGACGATTTATGCCCTTAGAAGCGCGGAAACTTTCCACCACCTGAAGGCGTTTGAGAGCTTCGTTTTTGCGCTGCATGGATGTATCGGAATTGGCCTTATCGCGCAATTCGTAGCTCAAATCATCCAAATCCACGCGAGTCAGCAACTCATAGATAGCTTCGGCTCCGGTTTTACAAACAAATTTATTGGGGTCGGTATCTTCCAAACGATAGTTATCCGGATATTCGCTATCCACACGGTCAGCGATTTCTGTATATTCTTCTTCGGTGAACGTATCCTTAAAACTAACCTCACCGGCCAATACACCCGGATTGATTACCACGTAACGTTCATAATAGATGATGCTATCGAGTTTTTTGGAGGGGATACCCAATAGATAACCTATTTTATTGGGCAGCGAACGGAAATACCAGATGTGAGCCACCGGAACTTCCAGCATGATATGTCCCATGCGTTCGCGGCGTACTTTCTTCTCGGTCACTTCCACACCGCAACGGTCGCAGACAATACCACGATAACGGATGCGCTTATACTTTCCGCAGTGACATTCGAAGTCTTTTACCGGGCCGAAGATGCGTTCGCAAAACAGACCATCGCGCTCCGGCTTATAGGTTCTATAATTGATTGTTTCAGGCTTGAGCACTTCGCCATACGAATTCTCTAATATTTCTTCCGGAGAAGCCAAAGAGATACGAATTCTGGAAAAGTTTGTCTTTACTTTATTTTCTTTCTTAAAAGCCATATTTCGTGTCAATAAAGGAGTTTAGTTGTGAACCTCCGCAATGCGGTAGGAATATTAAAATTGGGGGGAGTCCTTTTGTGGGGATACTCCCACCGAAGTGTCCTTTAAGAGCGATTATTCAAGTGTAAAACTCAAACCTAAGCCCTTGAGCTCATTCAACAATACGTTGAGGGATTCGGGGATGCCCGGAGTAGGCATCGGATCGCCTTTTACAATAGCTTCGTAAGCCTTGGAGCGACCCATCACATCATCGGACTTGATGGTCAGGATTTCCTGCAATACGTGCGAAGCACCGAATGCCTCCAAAGCCCAGACTTCCATTTCACCGAAACGCTGACCACCGAATTGAGCCTTACCGCCCAACGGCTGCTGTGTGATAAGTGAATACGGACCAATGGAACGAGCATGCATCTTGTCATCCACCATGTGACCAAGTTTAAGGAAGTAAGTTACCCCCACAGTGGCAGGTTGGTCGAAACGCTCACCGGTACCCCCATCATACAAATAGGTTTTACCATTGCGTGCTAAACCGGCACGGTCTGTCCACTCGTTCATGTCTTCCAAAGAAGCACCATCGAAAATAGGAGTAGCGAATTTAACGCCCAGCTTACGACCTGACCATCCAAGCACGGCTTCAAAAATCTGACCGAGGTTCATACGTGAGGGCACACCCAGCGGGTTCAAGCAAATGTCCACCGGTGTACCATCTTCGAGGAACGGCATATCTTCCTGACGCACAATCTTGGATACAATACCTTTGTTACCGTGACGACCGGCCATCTTATCACCCACCTGAATCTTACGTTTCTTGGCTATCAGCACTTTAGCCAACTGCACGATACCGGCAGGAAGTTCATCACCCACCGTTTCATCTAATTTACGACGACGGAGATCGGAATCAATTTCCTTAGATTTGCGAATATAATTCAGACCCACCAACTTAATCAATTCGTTGGTCTTTTCATCATCCGTCCATTCGCTCAGCTGGATTTCATCGAATTGAAGAGCCTTCAACTCTTCACGAGTGAAGGGGCTTCCCGGCTTAATGATGTCTTTATTCAAATAATCCTTCACACTATGACAAACCTTGCCTTCGGTGGCCTTCATCAGTTTGTCCACAAGAAGTTCTTTCAGCTCATTCTGTTTGGCTGCATATTCGGCATCCAAACGCTCCACAATAGCTTTGGTTTCTCCGCGACCTTTCTTTCTGGAAGCCTTGGAGAAGAGGCGAGTATTAACCACCACACCCTTCAAAGACGGAGTGGCCTTGAGCGAAGCATCCTTCACATCACCGGCCTTATCGCCAAAGATAGCACGCAGCAACTTTTCTTCCGGTGTGGGGTCGGATTCGCCCTTCGGCGTAATCTTACCAATCAGAATGTCGCCCGGCACGATATGAGCACCCACACGCACAATACCATTTTCATCCAAATCCTTGGTAGTATCATCACTTACGTTGGGGATATCCTTGGTCAATTCCTCCATACCGCGCTTCGTTTCGCGTACTTCCAGCGAATACTCGTCTACGTGTACAGAAGTATAGAAGTCTTCACGCACCATGCGTTCATTCAGCACCACGGCATCCTCATAGTTATAACCCTTCCAGGGCATATAAGCGACCAGCACGTTGCGTCCCAAAGCCAATTCGCCGTTTTGGGTTGAGTAACCCTCGGTCAAAATCTGTCCCGGCGTAACCAAATCGCCGACATGGCAAATGGGGTGCAGGTCAATAGTGGTACTTTGGTTGGTTTTACGGAATTTGGGCAGATTATAGGTCGTGATATCGTCTTCAAAACTTGCAAACTCCTCTTCCTCAGTACGCTTATATTTAATTTTGATGGTAGTGGCATCCACAAATACCACTTCACCTTCACGTTCGGCCACCACTTGTGTACGAGAATCGCGAATCAACTTACCCTCAATGCCGGTACCCACGATAGGAGCTTCCGGACGAATCAAAGGCACAGCCTGACGCATCATGTTAGAACCCATCAACGCACGGTTGGCGTCATCATGCTCCAAGAAAGGAATTAAGGCAGCAGCAATAGACGCAATCTGCGATGGTGAAACGTCCATCAAATCCACTTCATGCGGCTCCACTACGGGGAAATCCGACTCGAAACGAGATTTTACACGATCACGCACAAACTTGCCGTTCTCATCCACCAAAGCATTACCCTGAGCCACGGTCTTATCTTCTTCTTCCTCGGCAGTATAGTATTGCAGACCATTTTCAGAATAATCCACCACACCATTATTAACCTTACGATACGGAGTAGTAATAAAACCAAGGTCGCTGATTTTGGCATATACACAGAGCGATGAAATCAAACCGATGTTCGGACCTTCGGGCGTTTCGATGGGGCACAAACGGCCATAGTGAGTATAGTGCACGTCACGCACCTCAAAACCGGCGCGTTCACGACTCAAACCACCGGGTCCCAGAGCGGACAGACGGCGCTTGTGTGTAATTTCGGCCAAAGGATTGGTTTGATCCATAAACTGCGACAAAGCATTCGTTCCGAAGAACGTGTTTACCACAGAAGATATAGTTTTGGCATTTACCAAATCGATGGGAGTAAACACTTCATTGTCGCGCACATTCATACGGTCACGCACGGTACGAGCCATACGAGCCAAGCCCACACCAAACTGATTGTAAAGCTGTTCGCCCACAGTGCGCACACGACGGTTGGAGAGGTGGTCAATATCGTCCACAGTGGCTTTGGAGTTTACCAGTTGTATCAGATATTTGATAATTTCGATAATATCCTCATTCGTCAAAACACGAATATCCGGATCTATATCCAATCCCAATTTCTTATTGATACGATAGCGTCCCACATCGCCCAAATCGTAACGTTTATCCGAGAATATTAGGTTGGTAATCACTTCGCGAGCACTATTATCATCCGCAGGATCAGAGTTGCGCAGCAGACGATAGATATAATTCAGAGCATCGTGCTCGGAGTTACAGGGATCTTTTTGTAATGTGTTGAAAATCAAAGCATACTCCGAAGTGGTGGGATCGTCTTTGTGCAGAACCACCGTCTTCACGCCGGATTCCACGATAGTATCAATTACATCATCGGTAAGTTCCACTTCGCGTTCCACCAAAATCACCGTACGTTCCATACTTACTACTTCGCCTGTATCCTCGTCACTGAGGTCATCGAAATAAGTATTCACGATACGGGCAGCTATTCTCTGCCCAATATGTTTCTTGAGTGTTGCTTTGTTTGCTTTAACCTCTTCACAAAGATTAAAGAGTTCCAAGATTTGCTTATCCGATTCGAAACCGATGGCACGCAACAGCGTGGTCACAGGCAATTTCTTCTTTCGGTCAATATAAGCATACATGGCATTGTTAATGTCCGTGGCAAATTCAATCCACGAGCCCTTGAACGGGATGATACGAGCCGAATAAAGCATCGTACGATTGGTGTGCATGGTCTGACCGAAGAAAACACCTGGCGAACGATGCAACTGAGAAACCACTACACGCTCGGCACCATTGATTACGAACGTACCCGATTGAGTCATGTAAGGGATGGGTCCCAGATATACATCCTGAATTACCGTATCGAAGTCCTCATGATCAGGATCTGTACAATAGAGTTTCAATTTAGCCTTGAGGGGTACGCTATAAGTGAGTCCCCGACTCAGGCACTCTTCGATATTGTACTTGGGAGGATCTACATAGTAATCCAGAAACTCCAGTACAAAATTATTGCGCGTATCCGTAATGGGGAAGTTCTCGGCAAAGACTTTATACAGCCCCTCCTTCTTGCGTCTTTCGGGAGGTGTATCTAATTGAAAAAAGTCGCTAAAAGACTTTAATTGTACTTCAAGAAAGTCCGGAAACTCTAAAGGATTCTTTACTGAAGCGAAATTGATTCTCTGTTGTTTTTTCGGTTGAGCCATGTAAGTTCAGGAGTAAAGTTTACTTGTGGAAATATAGACACGAAATGGTTAAGATTCCCCAAACGAGGATTCTTAACCATAAAAACCTGAAAAATCAGGTTTGTGCACGATTACTTCAGCTCTACTTCAGCACCTGCTTCTTCCAGGGCTTTCTTCAGAGCTTCAGCAGTAGCTTTGTCTACACCTTCCTTAACGTTAGCGGGAGCTGCATCCACTATATCTTTAGCTTCTTTCAAGCCGAGACCGCACTGTTCCTTAACGGCCTTAACAACCTGCAATTTAGCAGCACCTGCGCTCTTCAGAACCACGTCAAAAGAAGTCTTTTCTTCTTCTGCGGGAGCTGCAGCAGCAGGACCGGCTGCTACAGCTACAGCTGCAGCTGCGGGCTCGATGCCATATTCTTCTTTCAGTATAGTAGCGAGTTCACTTACTTCTTTAACGGTGAGGTTTACCAGCTGTTCAGCGATTGCTTTAATATCTGCCATTTTATTATAAGTATTAAATTGTTTTTAATTTGTTTGTTGAGTATTATCTTTCTTCCAGGGTTTTCAATACACCATGGATTGTCTGACCTGCAGACTGAAGTGAAGAGAGAACGTTCTTGATAGGAGATTCCAACAAGCCGATAACCTCGCCAATAAGTTCTTCCTTGGATTTGATGGATACGAGAGCATCCAATTGTTCGCGACCAATATAGAAACCTTCTTGCGCATAAGCAGCCTTCAATATGGGCTTGCCTTCGCCTTTGGTATCTTTGGTGAAATCTTTAATCAGTTTTGCAGGTGCATTGGCAGCCTCTGTAAACATTACAGCGGTATTGCCTTTCAAGCAGCCATACAATTCTGCATAGTCCGTTTCCGAAGCGGCCAATGCGGTACGCATCAGCGTATTCTTAACTACCACTAATTTAATGCCGTTCTTATTGCATTCACGACGCAGAGCCGTAGTTTTTTCGGCATCGAGACCTTCTATATCTGTCAGATAAAAGTGGGGATATTGTGCAATATAACCCTTCAGATTATCTAATACTACAATCTTATCTTCCTTTCTCATTGTTAGTTCCTTTCGTTAAGTTTAATCTTCTACTGACTTAGGATCTACTTTGATGCCCAAACTCATTGTGCTCGAAAGATAAATGCTCTTGATATAGGTGCCCTTGGCGGCAGTAGGCTTCAGCTTAATCAAGTGTGAAATAAACTCACGGGCGTTGTCACGAATCTGTTCGGCGCTGAAAGATACTTTACCGATAGAAGAGTGGATGATACCTGTCTTATCTACCTTAAAGTCAATCTTACCGGCTTTTACCTCTTTTACAGCAGAAGCCACATCGTTCGTAACCGTACCGCTTTTAGGGTTAGGCATCAAACCACGAGGACCCAATACACGACCCAAAGCTCCGATTTTACCCATGATGGCAGGCATGGTGATGATTACATCCACATCCGTCCAACCACCTTTGATTTTCTCTATATACTCATCCAGACCGACATAATCGGCACCGGCTTGTTTTGCTTCTTCCTCCTTATCCGGAGTGCAAAGAGCCAGAACCCGAATCTGCTTTCCGGTTCCGTGGGGCAGAGTCACTACGCCACGAACCATCTGATTCGATTTGCGGGGGTCAATACCCAAGCGGACATCCAAGTCCACAGAAGCATCAAATTTGGTAGTGGTAATATCCTTTACCAACTGGGCTGCTTCCTTGAGGGCATATTCCTTCCCGGCTTCAATCTTTTCAGATGCTAACTTTTGATTTTTTGTCAGTTTACCCATTTTACAATTGAAGTTTAATTACCGGGAAAATCCCCTTTAACCGAAATACCCATACTGCGTGCAGTACCGGCTACCATTTTCATGGCAGACTCTACTGTAAAGCAGTTGAGGTCTTGCATTTTATCTTCTGCAATAGTGCGAACCTGATCCCATGTTACTTCTGCCACCTTAGTACGGTTAGGTTCATTAGAACCCTTTTTGGCCTTAGAGGCTTCGAGCAATTGGATGGCAACAGGAGGGGTTTTTACTATGAAGTCGAAAGACTTGTCGGAGTAATATGTTACCACTACGGGCAACACTTTACCGGCTTTGTCCTGAGTTCTGGCATTGAATTGCTTGCAAAACTCCATAATATTTACACCCTTTGCACCTAACGCAGGTCCAACGGGGGGAGATGGGTTTGCCGCACCTCCTTTGATCTGCAACTTAATCTGTCCAGCAACTTCTTTTGCCATTGTTTCGAATAATTAATTAAAACACACAAAAAATTGTAACCTAAATACCTAATAGCAGCTCCGTAACAAACCGACTATCTTTCTTTGGTTACCTGAGCATAGCTCAATTCCAGTGGAGTTTTTCTTCCGAAAATCTTCACCATTACTTTCAGTCTTCGCTTTTCGGCATTCACTTCTTCCACGGCTGCCTCGAAACCACTAAAGGCTCCATCGGTCACTTGTACAGTTTCGCCCACGGTGTAGGTTACTTCGTACTCACCTTCGGCATCAACCATCTGATCGGCCTTACCCAAAATCCTATCCACCTCTGCGGGTCGCAGGGGTTCGGGGTCGCCTTTACCCAAAAAACCCAATACATCGGGCGTATTGCGCAGCATAAAAGCCACATCACCCACCAAAGCCGCTTCCACCAAAATATAGCCCGGCATGTAAGACCGCTCTTTCACAATCTTCTTACCATTGCGTTGGGTTACAACTTTTTCTGTGGGGATCAGCACTCTGCCCACATAACGTCCAAGGTCTGAATTTTTCTTCTCAGCCTCCAGGTATTCGCGCACTTTATTCTCCTTACCACTAATGGCACGGAGCACATAAAATTTCTTTTCTACATCTTGCATGATGCTACCGAGAGTAGAGGTTAGATGACGATACGATAAATGAAATTGATTATTTCACCAAAAGCAAAGTCCACAACAAATACAAAAATAGCGATGATAATGGAAGCGATCATCACCACAACTGCACTATTGGAAAGCTCAACACGAGAAGGCCACGTTACTTTGTGAACCAGTTCGCTGTAAGAATCTTTTAATTTGATTCCTAATTTGTTAAAGAAACTCATTTTCTGAAAGTATTTTGCACGGGTTGAGAGACTCGAACTCCCGACACCTGGTTTTGGAGACCAGTGCTCTACCAACTGAGCTAAACCCGTAAAACGAAGAGTATTGCCTCTCTCGAGAGAGAAAAAAGATGAGACCCTC
>CAMFNC010000050.1 GCA_945965245.1 uncultured Porphyromonas sp.
ACCTCCTTGGATATTTATATGACGAATGGAAATGCCGTGGAGAAAAAATCTGTTGCCGTGGCTACTGAACTAACAGACAATGCAGATCAAACCTACACGGTGGCTCCCTGGGCAACCACTCCCGGTCAGAAAACCATCTATGTGGCCATTAACCTGCCTGCCGGTGATATTAAGACGGCTTTGGATGGTGCCGGCGATGCCGCTTCTCTGAAAGCCGCTTTCGAGGCTGCGTATTCCATGATGGATGCCACCACAAAAGATGTGAATGTGGCATTGGCCAAGTATGATGATGGCGCGGATAAGGATATTATCTTGATGACAGGTAAATCTGCCGAAACCGAAATTGAGTCGGGGATTACGCAAGCCGTAGCCGCTACGGGCAGCAAAAACCGTGTGAATGTAGAGGTGCGTCGTAACTTCTCTCGCGTATTGACCACATTCGGCGGCACGCTGACGGGAACCGGTGCTTCTACTGCCGGTCGCACTTTTGAAATCAAGGATGGTGGTGGCGTTTTGCAGGCAACCCTGAGTGATATCAAATGGTATGTGGGGCAATACGAAAAAACTTCTTATTTGCTTCCGCTTGATGGAAAAATCATGGTGGCTGATGTTAAGTCTCCGCATTGGGATTTTACCACCGTGAATAACAATGACTTTATTACCGAAACGGCAACTTCGGAACCTAACAAGTATTATACTTATGTGGGTACTCGTGCCACGGCTGCCAAAGATTTGCTGATTACACCTGCCACCAAGAATGTGGCAAACCTGACCACCAGGGAAATGCTTATGGGCATGAAGTTTATCACGGAAACCACTCACCAGAAAGGTGGTAAGATCGGTACCATGCCCGAAACCGGCTATCGTAAGGGCAACACCACTTACGTAATGGTAACCGCTACTTGCACCCCGGCTCCCGCTACTTTGGCCACCGGTGAAACCTATACCGCGGGCAATGACCTCTATTACAGCCGTACCACCGGTAAGTTCTATGGTAATAAAACAAATGCAGAAGCAGCCAGTACAGACCCCGATGGCGGCACAGGAACCAAGGATGGCGTGATTACCTATAAGGGTGGTAAGATGTATTACTTTGTATGGGTAGATCCCGATGCCACGGATCCTAAGAATTGGATAAACTCTCCGATTGTGCGCAATAATATCTATCATATCAATGTGACTGCATTTCTGAAGTTTGGTTTCTCCGGCAATCCTTACAATCCCGATCCCGATGATCCCGATGATCCCGATCCTGATCCCGATGACCCCACACCCGATCCCGATGATCCCATCTATGACGAAGATACCTATATGTCTGCCAAGATTACGGTGATGAAGTGGGGTGTTCACTCATTCGATATCACGTTATAATCTCTCTGAAAGCAAAGTGATCAGATAAAAAACTATTAAGAGGGGAGGGAGGCATGGAACCTGCTTTCCAAGGAAGGACGGATTATGCCGTACTTCCCTCCTTTTCTTTTTATTTCAATTCTTTATTTTCGCAATGAAGCATACCAAGATTATTGCACTTGTGGTCACGGCTGCCTTGTGTTTGGGCATTGCCACACTCAGTTCCTGCAAGAAATGGATTTATGACGACTGGACAGACTGTCCCACAGGCGTGGATGTTTATTTCTATAATCAAACCCCATGTGCCGATGATTCCACCTATCTGGGCGACGTCGATGATGTGCGTGTGCTTGCATTCGATGCCAACGGCGTATTGGCGGGCAAAGCCGTTCGTAAAACGGGAAAATTGGATAAGGGATACTTTATCCGCATGCCTCTGCCCGAAGGCGTATATACCCTGTATTCCTGGGTGGGCATTGATGCGCATCTCTTTGACATCATGCCTTTGGAAATCGGCAAGACCATCTATCGGGAGGTTATGCTGCGGCTGAAAACAAAAGTCAAAAATCATGCCGTGGGATTGGACGGCCATTGTCTGTGGCAGGGTAGAAGTGAGTCGGTGACAGTGCCATCGGCTCAGGAGAAAGGCGAAATATATATTCCCACCGCGGTCAATCTGCTGGAGCAGACCAATCGCATCCGGGTGGAAATCAAATTGGATCCCTCTATTATGGGGGTGGCCAAACCTCAAGATTTTGAGGTGGGTATGGCTGCCGCCAACGGTGTTATACGGATAAACGGCGACATTGTGCGGAATGAACCTCAATTGACCTACTTGGTCAATCATCATATACCCAACGACAGTATGATGGTGGCAGAATTTACCACGCTGAAGTTGCAGACCGGTCAGAAAATGGTGCTGACCCTCAAAAACAAAAAAACAGGAGAAATTTTCTACGACAACCGCGACCTCATCGGCGCCCTCTTATTTTATACCGATGGAGGCATCAATCTGATGTGCCAACATGATTTTGTGGTTCGTTTTGTGGTCAAAGATAAATGTGAAGGCTGTGGCACCTATGTGTGCGCCTCCATCCAAATAGGAGATTGGGGCATTCATAGTTTTGATTATGAGTTACGATAAATTGAGATGCCAATAACGGAAACGTTAGAACGATAAGCGTATGAACAGGCAAATCCTATACTTTTTAGCCATGATGCTCTGTGGGTTGGCAGTATGCAGTTGCACCCATGACCGCGATCCGCGGCAGGTGGATGCCTCCGGACGTGTATTCCTATCGGTCACACGTGCGCAGCAAGACTACGATTCCTTTAACGATGATGCCGTGGAATATGAGGATCGTGTGCATCATCTTGCATTATTGGTCTTCGATGCCACGATGGGGAATAAAGTGGCCGAATATTATTCCAATGACTATTTCCCATCGGGCATTCCTATGGCTGATTTGCAGGCTTCCACTTTCAAAGTAGCCATGACACCCGGCACGCGCGACTTCTATTTTGTGGCCAACTGCCCGAATAGTCATACACGGCTGCGTGGCATACAATCTGCTGGCGATATGAAAATTTTTATGCAGGAGCTGAATATGCTTGACCCGGCTCTTTTTACTGCTGCCAATTCGGATAAAGGATTTCCCATGTCGCGCGTATATACTCACCAAAAGGTGGATTATGGAGGCACGGAGTCTTTTCCCACACCTTTTTCTCCAGAAGGCGACAATCTGATTCGCTTGATTCGCACGGTGGCAAAAGTGGATTTGAATTTCATTAATCTGAAATCTGCGGATATCCCCACAGTTACTTATGAAAATCGTTTGCAGCGCACGGCTCTGTCTGATGTGCAATATAGTGTAGGCGGTTATCCGGAAACTTTCGCCGGGGTGGCAATGCCTGCGGTGAGAGGCTCCAAGTCGCTGTATAGGATTTATGTGCCCGAAGCTCTAATTATGACCTCATCTCCCACGTGGGCAACCAAGAATCTGATTAACTATGTTAAAATCGAGCTGAATGGCAAAACCTACGAGATACCTCTGGTGAGCAATGAGAATGAAATCCAAAATCAGGACTACATGGCTTTTGCCCGTGGTGAACAGGCCAATCAGCCCAATTATAATATCCTCCGAAACAATCACTATATCCTCAATGTGCTCGTCAAACCGGAAACGGGTATTACGGCTCAGCTCAAGGTGATGCCTTGGGAGGTGGTAAACGAGGATGTGAGTTATGAGGATGCCTATATGAATGCCACCAAAGAGTTGGTCACGTTGAATTATGTACAAGGAGATGTGACTCCAGTGCAGCTGCTGACCACTTTCAATGGCACGAATGTATCCTATACAATAAACTATAAGGAAGGCGCGGATTGGCTGCAATTAGACCAAGCCAATCCACGCACGATTACCGGTAATCAAGAATACAACTTCATATCCCAAAAAGAAAATATCGGCACGGCTCCGCGTCATGCCACTGTAACGTTTCATGCGGAAGGATATGCACATGATGTGGTGGTTACTGTGGTACAACTGCCGCGTCAGGATTTACTGCTTCGTCGGTATGTGGCATTTGATTATCAGGGCACAAGTGGAATGACCGGTGGCGTTTATGATGTGCCGGTGCAGAGTCATGGATATGAATGGCAGGCAGATGTGGTCATAAATCGCTCTACTCTGTCCGGCACTCCCGATTGGCTCAAGGTTACACGTGTGGATAATATGCTTCGCTTGACAGTCAAGCCTACGAATGGTATTGATTTGCTGCGCGAGGCTCTTGTCAAAGTATTTGATGGTAGCGGTAGAGCCGAATATTTGCGAGTGGAACAAGGTAATTATAAGCCCATGACCATAGGAGGGCAGATCTGGCTGGACCGTAACATGGGTGCCCTGCATACCACCACAAATATAAATGCGTGGTCCGAACTGGCTCCCATCACGGGCGCCGAGCGTGCACGGATGAACGGATACTACTATCAGTGGGGCAGGATGCCGGATGGTTACCACACGCTGGGTGTGGATGTGATCAAAGGCAATATAGTGGATCCGGATAATGCGAATTGCACTGCATTCCCGGTGGATTATTCCCGAACCAATGAACCTGCGGTGCGTAAGTGGTGGGATGCCACCACCATAAATCCCTATCAGGATGAATGCTATGGCAAATTTATCACAGCTCCTGATTGGCTGATTAATATTCCGGATGGTTTGGGTATTTGGTCCGAACCCAAAAATCAGTTCGGGTATGACCCCTGCCCGGAAGGTTATAGGCTGCCCACGGGAGCCGAATGGCAGATTTTGTGGGGTAATAATATTACGTATAAGGGTACTTACGCCAATGGATTGTGGGTGAAAACCGGCGTGGCGGGTGTGTATGCGTTTTTCCCGATGACAGCATATCGGGAATACTCCGGTCACATCGAGAATTGGTCCACGGCAAATTATACTCGCTTATGTCTGGCAGGAAGCCTCACGGGCGGAACTTATCAGGTATTTGAATTTACCATGAATAATACCGGCTTGTCCCGAACCATGAGTAATCTGTCGGATGCCATGGTGGCAAGATGTATAAAAGAGTAACGGATATAAATGGATAAGACGATGAAATACCAAGTCATGAAATATCTTTTTTCCATCGGTTTGTTTGCCTCTCTTTTGGTCGGATGTCGCAAGGATTTTTTGGAAAACGGAGCAATGGGTGGCAATGTCAGACTTATGGCGAGTTTGAATGTGCAGCCCAATCAGGTGGTAATGCGTGCCATGGAACCGGGTTCGGTGGATGAAAATAAGATTAACAGCCTGACTATCTTTGAATTTGATAATTCGAATAAAAGTTTTATCAAAAAACATGAGGGGCTTACTTTCCAACAGGTGGGTGATCAGGTATCTGTGGATTTGACGGTTACAGAAGGCGTGGAAATTTTATTGTGCGTCGTGGCCAATGTGTCAGGTTTGCCAGCAGCACCTTCTTATGACCAACTCAAGACATTTGCTCTGAATACGCAGCCAACCTCTCCTTTTGCCATGTATGGCGAATCGGTGGGCACATACAATGCCACTCACAATACCACTATTATAGAGGTTGGTCGCCTCTGTGCCGCCATCTCTTTGCAGGCGGCTCCGGATGCCACCGGATTTACTTTGGAGGGGGAGTGGGCAGTTTATAATGTGGAATCAAAAGGCTATCTCCATCAGGTAATAGCTTCAGATCCAACCTCATCTTTGCAGGATAGAACCGGGCTGACTTCCACACAGCGAGCTTATACTTTCCCACGTAACATCACCGTGAGTGCAACTCATCCGGCCACATTCGTGGTTTTCAAGGCCAAATACATGGGCAGAAGCTATTATTATAAGCATCCTATTAATGTGGTGGCAGGCAAACAGATATTCGAAAGCAATCACCTCTATGCTATCAATATCGTTAAGATTACTGAAGTGGGGTATGCTACTCCCGAAGAGGCTATAGCTGCCACCAAAGACAAGAAACTGGTCTTTACCGTTTCTGATTGGGACGATAAGAACAGCAACGAGGTGGCTTTCTTTGGCAATTACTATTTGAGCATTACGAAACGGTTTTTTGAGTTTGATTATGAACGGCAGGCTAAAACTGCGGAAATCAGAACCAATGTGCCGGATATATCGCTGGTGCCGCCCGCAGAATTGAATGAGAGCGGTGTGCCGGTGGCTGCCTATTGGACGGATTGCGGGCTTTATAAGAGTTCCAATGCAGAGGTTAATCCGCATCTATTGAATGTAGCAGTCTATAAAAATGAGAGCACCAAGCCCTTTCGCACAGCTTTTGGTTATATTCGAGCCGAGGGTATCCATACCGATGACCTCAAAATCAAAATAGAAGTGCACCAGACCAATGTGTCTAACTACTTACCCCATACTCCGGGGTTGGTGGTGAGTCCGATTTTGCATTATGTGCGCACTTTGCAGCCCACGGTACTTACATCGCATGTCAATCCTTCATTGGAACGCCAAGAATGGTATGTGGGTCCTATTATGTACCTTCCCGGAACTCCCGACGAAGATAAATTTATAGAAACAACTATACCGGCACCCTCTACAGAAAGTGATAATCCAATAAAAGTGGTGGGAGCAGGTACGCTGCAAATTAAAACCAAGCAGATGCCGAATACCAAGAGAAGGTTCGCACGTGTGGTGGTTATTTCCGGTTCCGGAGTTTATAACTATGCTCAGCCTATTGATGTGACGCAGGGATATGAACTGGATTATACATTGCAGTATCCGTCGGAATTGCAGGGACAGCAAATAGCGCGGGATGTGGAGTGTATAGAGGCCCCCATGGAACATGATACCGATTTGATATACAAGGTTCTTGTTAAATCAAATTCTCCTTGGAAAATAGTTTCCGCTTCGGGAGGAGATTTGAACCAAATAACGGACTTTGTGGAAATATCACCGATGTCATATAACCATGGTTCTTCCATTGTTGATAAGCCGGATCCCAATGATTATGGTATCAACCCCAGAGTTACAGAAGTGACCATCAAGGTGAAGAAAAGGGCATTGGATGAGCCAACGATTGGTGGTTTTCATTATGCCCGTCAATTGCGTTTGCAGATTATTGGCACGCCGTATGTGGTAAATAATTTGGTATATAATTCCCCAAGGACCAGCGTAAAAGACATCTTTATTTATCGAGGTGGTGTGGTTGCCATCGGTGATGAAGATTCCGGGCAGGTGGACTATTGGTTGGATAGAAACTTGAAAACCGGATACCGTTTTTCCGAGGGTTATAATGCGGCTAATGCCGGCTATCCGATGCTTTACAGCTATGCCATACCCATTGGGCATAAAACCACAATATATGGAGCGTATGGTAAAAGCAATACGCAATACCCTAAAAACAATGAATATTATGGTGATGACGGTTTCTTCCCATCCGGTTCTCCGCAGAGCGGTATGATTTCTTATAGAAATCCGTCTGACCTTAAGATGCGGTATTACAGAAATGCTGCTTGGCAGACTGCGGGTGTGGCTTATCTGGGTGATAATCCGTGGCCCAATGATGAAACCTACAACCCATGCCCTCCGGGATGGGAGGTGCCCTCTTTGGCTCAATGGCAGATACCGTTGGAAATGGTGAATGGCAGAATGGGAGGAAGTTCGTATGGCAAACCTATTGACCCTAACCTCTCCCCGGATTATACTGTGTTGAATGGAGCCATGACCGTTAATAATTGTGGTAAATACTTTTTTGTGCAACCTTCGAAATATGCCCCTATTTCGGATATGATTTTTTATTTCTATCCGGCTGCCGGGTATCGTATTTTGGACACCAATCTCTTTTTGCCGGGAGCTATGGGAAATTATCAAATCTCCGATAAATATGATGCGTCGAATGGAAGTTTTGAAACGCGTCGTTTTTATTTCAATTCCGGTTCGGCATTTCTTTATGAAGATTTGGGAGTTTACTCATCATCCGTCCGATGTGTATTGAAACAGTCGGAAAAACCTGTTCCATAACGCTTTATAAAACAGAAAAAGATGAAACAAAAATTGCTCTATATCAGTTGTGCCTGGCTTGTGCTGATGCTGACAGGTTGTGTGATGGACGATTACCGTGATCGTCCGGATGAAGGGTGTGTGCAGGTGGAAGTCCTCTTTCGGCAGCGGCCGATGAAATCGGCTCCACGAGCCGTTGAAGGTGGTGATATAATCGAAGAAACCAAGATACAGACTCTCTACCTTTTTGCCGAACAGGGAGGTGTATTGACACCTTTTAAGTTTGACTATGGGGCTGCCGGTATAACATCCGGATTGATCGTAGAACGGATTAACCTTGCCGCCGGCAGCTACCATTTTTATGCAGTGGCCAATTCTACTAAGGATTTAAGTTCCATAACATCATTGGCAGATCTGAAGGCAGAGGTTTTGTCTGTGCAACCTAATCCCGTGCAGCTGGTAATGACCGGCGATATAGGTCCGCTGGACGTGGCTGTGGAGAAAAAAATCCCCATCCGTCTGAATCGTGTGGCTGCACGAATTGATATCAAAAATGAAAGTCCCGCTTTTACTTTTGAATCAGTTACCCTATGTGGGGTTCCCAATCAGTCTAATCTATTTTTCAAACAAGCTGCGGGCAAAGAAGAGGGTTGGCCTGCGCTGCCGGCCACAGCCATTCGAAGTGATATTGACGAGCAAATTGTGACAGGAAATATGCTCAGTGGAAAACTCTACTGTTACGAATCGGCTTCTGTCAATGCCACGGCTTCTGCCGAGCAGGTCTGTCTGATAGTGAAAGGATCTTATCGGGGACGCTCGGGGTATTATCGCATTGATTTGATGGACTTCCGTGGCAGAAGATGGGTGCGCCGAAACACCCGATATAACATGACTATTCAGAAAGTGACCGGTTATGGCTATGAAACGTTTGAACAGGCGAAAGCCAACAAGCCAGTAAATATGCAATTGGGTGTGAATTCTTTCGAAGGTTATGAAAATGCACAGGTAATGGTGTATGATGGAGAGTATTATCTGAGTTGTTCGTTGGATTCATTGATTGCGAATCAAGACTCCTCTCTGCCATGGAAAAATTCGTTAGGAGAAGAACAGCCCCCTATGATACCTCCCTATGAGTTCTATGTCAAGACCAATGCTCCCAAGATAAACGCTTTTGACCCTGAGGAGTGGAAGGGAGAAATGATACCCCAATATCCGGATAATACCGATAGTTGGATGACGTTGGAAAGAGATGCCACAGACAATAATAAAGTGATTGTGAATGTGGGATTCAGGCCTATGTATACTGAAGAAGAGATGGTTGCACCTACGTATAAAATGATTTATCGGGTAACTGTGCCCGGAAGACCCAATCTTCACTTGGATATTCCCATTTGGCAAACAGCAGTTGCTGCGTTTTATGACGATTTTGAAATTAGTCAGAACTTCTTCAGAACCAATGGTGGGGATGATGAGATTTTTACTTGTGATGTGGTTGTGAATTTTGATCAATCTATATGGTATGTCAAAGAAATTATTCAAAGTCCTGCTTCGGGATGGTTAATCGAAACTACCCCCTCATTGGGTGATGGAAGATATGGCTCCGGAAGTTTTTCTATTATTTCGCATAAATTGCCAGAAGGGGTAAATTATGGGGAAGCGTTGATCGTGTTGGAGTCTGTGCCGGCTGTTCCCAGCTCACATCCCAAACGTCACACCATTCGAATTGTTTCCGGTTTGACTATCGACTACGATATCGAATATCCGACCGGAATTCCTTATTATGCAGATCTGAACCGTACCAAATATGTGATGGAAACACCACTGAATCAAACTTCCACGGCTCGCTTCAAAGTAAATGTGCGCAGTACACAGCATTGGAGAGTGGAGGCACATCAGGATTGGATTGCAGTCACGCAACCGATATTCAGTGGAGGGAATTACAATACCTCTTTTTATGTGGATGTGCCCGTAAATCCTGGTATGCCCATCATCTCCGGTCTGAAAAAGGCTCGCGAGGGTAAAGTGAGAATTTTGGGTGATCAGGCCAGTCTGGATATTGTGGTTTACCAAGGGGGGTATGTGCAGATTGGAGATGATATCTGGATGGATAGGAACTTGAAGCGCTCCAGATACAACGAAATATTTTCTTATTATGGGTATGATACGAGAAGAAGGGATCTCAATGGAAATCTTATTGAAAACAGCTATGCTGATTTGTATATAGCTAAATTGATAGAATCCGGAACCATAGACGAGTTGTTATATCCGGCTGCCATTCCATGGGCGTTTCCTGCCGATATGACCGCCTGCTACAATAAACATCGGGATGCCACATTTAATCAGCAGTTAGCCGGTGGTTCGCGGCTCATTCCGGATATCGGATAT
>CAMFNC010000051.1 GCA_945965245.1 uncultured Porphyromonas sp.
TATCCCACCACGCTGCATCGGCAGTCTCTGATGCTAATGTTGGGTAATCTCTATCTGGAGCGGAATGATTTCGATCGGGCGGAATATGTCTTTCGGGATATCAATCCAAACGGATTGAATGCCGATGAGAAAACCCAATGGTATGTGCAGTGGGCTTATGCTTTGATGAAACATTATAAAGTGGTTCCCGGTAAAACTCCAGTGCAATCCGAACCGCTGCGGCAGGTGCGAAATTTATTGCAGTTGGCCACAGCCGGAAGTGGTATATGGGGTGCATATAGTTTACTTTATCTTTCTGCTTTAGATTTATATGAAGGAAATCCTAATCGTGCACTTTCCATCCTAAAAAATACAACTTGGCCGGATGCTTTACTTCCGGAAGCCGGCCTTTATGAGGTGTTGGCCACCAATGGTATGGGGCAATACCGCAAAGGTGTCCGATTGGCAGAACAACTAAAGACTCGTTATCCTGAATTAGCCCGGCACAAGGCATTTCATAGCAGTGTGGGGCAGGCATACTTTCAGCTGCATGAATATAAAAAAGCTCATGATAGTCTGATGCCTTTGTTTCTCAGTTCGCATAGTGGTGATTTGCAAGCACCGGATGCTTTTGCTTTAGGGGTATCGGCATATCGTTTGGGATTACATGACAAAGCTGCTATTGCGTTGGCTACAGCTGCATCCGGAGGAGAAAAATGGTCAGCCGTTTCCAATCTCTATCGTGGTCTATCACTTTGGGAAATGGGTCGAGGAGCAGAATCCATTACTGTTTTGGAATCTGTGGTATCGCAAGCCAATGCTCCCCAAGAAATGAGGGAGGAAGCTCTCTATAACATGGCGATTGTGCAGCGCAAAAGTGGCGTGAACAATTTTGGTCAGGCGGTGAAAACGGCAGAGCGGTTTTTGAATGAATATGAGCAATCGCCTAAACGCGAAGTGATGGCGGAAATGCTTACCGAAGCTTTTCTGACTGGCAAGGATTATCATTCCAGTTTGGCATCCATTCGGCGCATCAATCATCCCACACCTGATATTCAGGAGGCACAGCAATATGTTTTGAATCGATTGGCTGCCGGAGAAAAGGAGCCTGCCAAGCAGCTGGCCTATCTCCGTGAAGCCATCTCTCTGCCCGGCAGAAATGCCCATTATGCTGAGGCCATGCTCCGCAGGGCGGATTATTATTTGAAATCGGATGATTATGAGCAATCGGCAGCCGATGCCACCCGATATATCGAGTGGGCCAAGTTTAATCATCGGTCAGCTCCGGAAGCGCAATATATATTAGGCTACTCTCATTTCAATCGCCAACGATATGATGCTGCATACCAAGCATTTTCGGAGTCGGTTATCACCGTAGACCAAAAGGATAAAATATACCCCGATGCTTTATGCCGCATGGCCGACTGCCAGTATGTGCAGCGCAATTTGGACGATGCTGCTCGTTTGTATCGTAGAGCCAACGATGCCATGTCGGGAGGGATGCCCGATGCTTTGATACGGCTGGCTGATATATACAACTTGCGCAAAGATTATTTGGCTCAAATGGCGGTAATCGATGAATTGCTAAACAATCATTCCGATACGCCGTATGCCGCTGAGGCTTTATACCAAAAGGGTAGGGCTGCCGTGATGAATAAACAATCCGAACAGGAGGCCATACAAACCTTTTCCCGATTGTCCAACGAATATCCCGATACGAAATGGGCCAGATTGGGTGGGATAGATTTAGCTCTACTCTATTACAATCAGGGTAAGACGGATTTGGCCATCCGAACTTATAAACAGCTTATCAGCCGCTACAAACATACCGAAGAGGCCTCTTCGGCTCTTTCGGATTTAAGAAGCATTTGTTTGGAGCAAGACCGCATTCAGGAATACACAGACTTTGTATCCTCATTGGGCAGTGGTTTCACCCCTACTGCCGCAGAAACAGCCCATTTACGTTTCTTGGCTGCCGAGAGCTACTATCGCAAGCAATCCGGGCAGGCAGAAAACGTTCTTAAGAGCTATTTGAGTGAGTTTCCCGATGGGGCTGACTCATATCAGGCCATGCGCTATTTGGCAGCCATTTACGAACACAATCGGAACTTGGAGCAAGCTGTGGATTTGTATGAACGATTGGGTAAAAGCGGTGTGGATGATGAATTTCGAGTGGAAGCATTGCTTAAATATGGTAAATTGAATGAAGAAATTCCCAATTTTCAGGCTGCTTATCAGGCATATGAAACCCTTTCGGCTCTGAAACTTGACCCCACAATCCGTACCGAAGCATTATCCGGAAAGGTGCGAACCGCATTTGCCATCGAACGGTATGATCAAGTTATCAGTGGTGCAACGGAATATATCGGCGGAAAGAATACGGATGATAACATCCGGCGCAAGATGTTGCTGATGCGTGCTCGTGCTCATGAAGCGCAGAACGGTATCCAACGGGCTTTGCAAGATTACAAACAGGCTCGTGGCGAAACGGATTCCGATTTTGGAGCAGAGATAGCTGTTCGCGAGTCCGAATTGTTATTCAAATCCGGCAAATCCGAAGAAGCCAAGACACAGGTAGAGAAAATTATCAATAAAGGGCTATCCGAGCAGTATTGGTTGGCTCGTGCATTCATTCTTCTTTCCGATTGTTATACAGTTGAAGGAAATAGTTATACGGCACGACAGTATCTGGAGAGTCTGAAACAGAATTATGGTGGCAAAAATGCCGAAATCGATAGCGAAATCACCAAGAGATTGACAAAAGAATAACCGAAAGATGAAAAAGTATAATCATATTTTGTATACAACGCTTGCCGGACTATTGCTCAGCCATGCCGCATGGGCTCAGCAACCGCAACAAAATCATAAGCAAGTGGCAGATACGGTTCGTCGTGAATTGACCATCGTGACCGATCGAAAGTTGATGGTGGATGATAAATCCTCTCTACCCATTAACATAATGCCTGCACAACCTCACACCAAAACTTTCAGTGGTTCTGTGCTTCGACCTGATGAAAATTTGGCTGTGCCTTACGAATTATCTTTGGGGGCTTCGCTCACTCCCATTGCTCAGCGGTTCGAACGTTCTTCGCACAGAGGTTATATCAATCTGGGTGCCGGATTGGCCACTCACTTCCGGGGCGATATCGGTTATCGGATTTTGCAGGGTAAAGGCGAAAACGGATACGAACGCCGATGGGATATTATGGTTCGTCATCGCTCTTCCTTTGCAGAGGTTGATACCCGAATTCCTACGATGACTGTGAAGTCTAAGGATGCACAGACTTGGGTGGGAACAGATTTTGCCTTTGAAAACACTCAATTTCAAATGGGAGGTCACATTCATTACCTGAATCATTTGTATAATTATTATGGTTTAGAAGCTATTGACCACCAACATATGCTGGAAACCAATGCTGTGATGCATGGGTTTAGTGCAGATTTGAGTCTTGCTACCAAGAAAACTCCCGAGAAAAGGTTTTATTGGACGGTTGATGCGCATTTGGGTAATTGGAGGAAAGAGGTGCCCCTGATGAATGAAGAATATTCTCTCACCGAACATTTGATGATACTGAATGCTGATGTATATAAAATGGTGAATCCGATGTGGCAGATGGGTCTACAAGGAAACTTTTCTTTCGCTTTTGTGGATTCTAATCATGGGTTGATACGCTATGATGACGAACTCCCCAATTCGCACAATCCGAGGGGGATCTTTCATGTTACACCATATATCAAATTCGGTAATGGAAACAAGGATATGAATTGGAATTTATGGCTTGGTGGTGGCATGGCTGTGTCCGTTGGAGGTCTATTCTTCTATCCCAAAATGAATTTTGATGTGTCTTGGGGCAAATATTGGAGCGTGGAGGCTGTGGTATCCGGAGGTGTAATGCGTAATTCTCTCCAAGAAATGCATGCGGAGATGCCATATGGCTCGCCTGCCTACTTTTATCGTCCCACCAAGGAAAAACTGAATGCCCGGTTGGTTCTGCGTGGCACATTCTCCTCTGCATTCCATTTGAATTTGTTTGGCGAATATGCTACTCGAGAGCGTGATTTGTTTTTCGGTACAACCTCTTCCGCAGCACAACCTTTGCTGTTTGTGCCGTATTATCTGAATACCCAAAGAATAACTTTTGGTTCGGAGGTTTCGTATCAATGGAGAGGAACTTGGCGTGTGAATGCCGGTGTTAAGAGCCATATTTACAAGAAGGAAAGTGATGACATAGGAATTGTCAATCGTCCCACGTTGGAATTTAATACA
>CAMFNC010000052.1 GCA_945965245.1 uncultured Porphyromonas sp.
GCAGCATTGCTGATTGCCGGTGTGGTATCGGCCAATGCTCAACAATTGAATTATCGTGTAGAAGCCGGTTTGAATGTAGCCAATATGACTGTTAAAAGTGGCAATGAATCGCTCAACACTAAACCGATTTTAGGCTATCGTGTAGGTGGTGCTGTGGAAATTGGCTTTAACGACAATTTCTACTTGGCTCCCGGTCTTACTTTCCGCATGAACGGTGCCAAATATTCAGTTCTCAAGGAATACATAACCATATCCAGCCATATGGTATCCATACCCCTGAATGCAGGTTTTCGTCAGAGTTTTGGCAATGATTTGTTTATATCTTTGGAAGCCGGTCCCTATGCAGCATTCGGTATGAAAGGTAAGGTATCAGCCGGAAGCATGAGCGTTGATTTGTATAAAGACAATAAATACATTGACGACCTCAGACGTTTTGACATAGGTATGGGTGCTTCTGCTGCTTTGCACTACACCAATTTCTTCCTGCGTGTGGGCACTGAATTCGGATTGCTGAACCAAATCAAGAATTCCGGTGACAACGGCACTGTCAGACACACAGACTTCTTCACCACTATCGGTTATCGCTTCTAATTATTTAGGGATATATAAATTACAGGCGCGTCGAATCTATACGATTCGGCGCGTTTCTTATTTCCATGCAGTGTTTCCCCACAACGTGCATTCTGATATTAGTAAGTAAAACGAAGAATAGTATTATCTTTAATCCATATAATAACAAACAAAACAACTGACATGAGAAAAATTTTACTTGCAGTGGCTCTACTCACGGGTACGATTACCCTGACATCAGCCCAAAACGACACAAACGATTGGAACAAAGTCGATACCGTACAGGTAAACCGAATCGATGCCGAAAGAAGAATGAATTTCGAAGAAAAAACCAATTACAGACCCAAAACCTTCTTTGTGGAAATGGGAGGTCCGTCTCTGAACTTCGGCTTCAACTTCGACACACGTCTTATGCGTCGTTACAACGGTTTGGGTGTACGTGTGGGATTGTCCTATGCCTCATTCGCAGGGATGCAATCTTTATTCACACTCCCCGTGCAGGTGAATTATTTATTGGGTAAAAGAGGGAAATATTTCGAAATGGGTGCCGGTGCCACTTTGGCTTTGGCGAATGAGTCCTACGACAATGAAAATACGCTTCATTCCAAAGTTTTCGGGACCATGATATTCGGATACCGCAAGCAACCCGTCAAGGGAGGATTTACCTATGGCGTAGGCTTTGCTCCGGTATATGGAACCGCTGAAGGCAAATTCTTCTTTATACCTTATCTGCCTTACGTATCATTCGGGTACAGCTTCTGATAAAACGAATCGTTACCCCAAAACAACGAGGGCACTGCTGAACTTCAAGTTCGCAGTGCCCTCGTTATTTTTATTGGCAAATCAATATGCCTGTAGCTGCAACGTTTGCTCTGCAAACATATCCGGTTGGGATAGCAACTTGATGGTTTCGGTCTTATTGCTCAAATTACGTTTGAACTTGAGTGTACGTCTTATTTCTGTAGTCTTATTTACCGTATATTGATAGTAAACTTTACCCTCTTTCACGGTGAGCAATAGTGGTTTGGTGCCATCCGTAGGAGGTATGGGCGTAAGTTCCTGCGTTTGAATTAAAATATCGAAAGGATATACGCCGACCGGTATTTCTGCCGGAATATCAAAAGCAATATCAACCTCATTATTGGCAGCATTGCCCATAGACTTTAACTCTGCCTTAAATTCGTAAGCCTTGCGCAGAACCAACGAAATTTGCCGCGAAATGATACTGGCATAAGACTTCAAATCCGGACGGGCTATTAGGTTGATGGTAAATATTTTTTCTCTATCAGTGGGCACTCGCTTTACTTGTACGGATATTTTTCCGGTTGTTTCATTGATTTTACTCTTTTGGATTTCACCCAAAAATTCGCAGCTATTATCCCAGTTGGGATAAAGCTGTACATTTTCGTATTTACCTGTATAAGAAAACTCGGCTGTAAATGTTTCCGGTTTGGTAATAATCCGACTGATGGGCGAAACGGAAAGTTGGTGCTGACCATCAGAAACCGCCGGAAAATCACTTAGTTCTGTGGAGGCAAAAATGTTATTGCTGGGCGGATTCTTCACGGCTTCTTCTTCCGTGGTATAACCGCCATTCTTGACAGCAGCAATCCGCACCTTATAGAAATAATTGCGAATGATGTCATAACGAGAGGAAATGCCGGTATCCTTGTCGAACTTTTTCAACTCTAATTTATAATACGCATCCTTTTCAATTCCGTTGTAAGGTTTGTACTTTCCTTTGACAATGAGAAAAAGACTCTTGTCTTTTTCTGATTCACCTCGGTCGAAACGTTCAAAAACATCTTGAGGGTCTTGTGTATAATTCAGAGTTGCGATTCTTTGATAGCCGGCGGCTTCTGTGGGATGTGTAGGCTTACGCGGAAAAGTATATTCAAAAGTACCCTCTTGGATATCATAAGGGGCAACCGTTCCGGTATCGTAAGCATTGAATATTTTGAAGCCTTCGTAGGTGAATCCTGCAATATCTTTTTGTACCTCTACTTGTATCCGTGCATGGTTGCGCAATAATTTGAAAACTTTGCCGGAAACTGCGGCTTTATTGAGTTTGTCAAATTTGAACTCACCCCAAAATTCATTCTTTTTGGTGGTCAATCTGCCAATGGCATCTCCCACATCCTTCCCCTCCATGAAATAGTCTTGCGGAAAACCATTCCAATCATGATTGGCTATGATGTGGAGCGTGCGTTGCTTACTACTCGTAAAAAGCTGAGTGGTAAAATTGTACATGCGCTGAATATTATCTTTGCCGGCAGGTAGATGGTCATTATCCAGTTTTTCATCAGATACCACGTTATTCAATACGGCAGTGCGGCTTTAAAGAAAACGATTGTTTTCATCGAATACCAAAATACGCAGATTGTTAAATGAATCCACATCATCATTAGCGGCACGTAATTGCAATACCGATAGCCCATCAGCAGAACTATCGAACGAGAATTCAAAAGGGGCACCGTCTGTTTCATCTTCGGATATCGGCAAATCGCGACTGCAAGCCGCCATTAATAGCGGCAATAAAAACACAAACGAATATCGGAATATGATTTTAAGTAAATTCATACGTCTTTATTTTTTGTTTTTATGTTTGTATGTATCAAATACACATCGAACACCGGAGGCATTGCTATCGAATAGTTGATTTCCCGTAAAACTATAGGCTTTACCCGTCTGAGCCGTCCAGTATGAATTGCCAAAAAGAAGCGACTTTATAGCACTATTCCCATCATCCTGAATTTTATCGATATATTCCAACTCAGCTGCCGTAGGGATGCGCCAACGTCCTTGGTATTTGAATTTCTTTTTCACGCTGCGATGACTCCATGAATACGAATAACTACCGGTAAAATAATATTCTACATAATCACCATCGGTTCCATATTCACCCTCAAAATAGTTGTAACACCGGTCTTGCGCATTATGATAATTGCGAAATACAGGCTGAGGAGAGGTGTAATGATCGTAGGAATAAGTACCAGGACGATAATATGGAACTTTTGCTTCAAATCTTGAAGAATACGGTCCGAATCCTGCTGCAAATTGAGGCTGGTTTGAAATTGTTCCTCCGCCATTATATTGCGATAGATTTGAGGCTGCCAATCCATGTTGCGATGCCACAATAAATTCGGGGGAAATCATTCGGTTATGTGCTTCATCCCGCAGAGTATATTCCGTACCTCCGGTCGGGTCTCCAATGCGTTCCTCGCCCACATTAACCAAAGTGGTCACTTTGAAAAATACATCGTTCTGTTGGGCTCTTGGTGAACTTTCTCCCGGATAAGTATTTATCACGCCCAATAAGTCGTGAAAACGAAAATCAGCATTATGTGTTTCACCCGGATTGGGACGATAACCCGGAGACTTTTCTCCGGTCACATATTTGGGAGGATACTGTATTACCTGCACACCCTGCTTTAGCGGCGTACCGGTTTCACCTTGAGGCATGACATGCTGAATGGTAAAATCGAAATCGAACGGTACATAGTTATTGGGCAGAGGATGCTCTATGATTAATGTTTTCTTGTCAGGGTTTGCCAAATTGGTGGAAACTTTAACGTTGTCAAACTCTGCAATATCTTTAAAGTCTCCGGAATTAATTTGGGTGTGATGGTCTTCTGTTCCATCAACCTTATAACCGGTGAATGAAGTTTTGTTGATTTTGATTTGGATGGGCAGGTCGGATACAAACTCCACTTCGATGCGATTTTGATTAGGCATCAGCGGCGTTTTGTTTTTAACCACTAAGTAGTGAGCGTTTTTGATGTCGCCATCTATCGGTTCTTTTTCCTCATACCAAGGCTGTACTGCCACGAAAGCATCCAAAGGCAGCGGATCGCGTTCGTCCTCACTACCAAGTTGCTCAATGGTGGAAACCACATCGTAGAGATGGTTGCGCTGTAATTTGTGCAATCCATTCTTCTGCTCTTCAGTCATGGAAGATGTGGGATAGCGATAGTTTATAGGGATACGATAATAAAACGGCTTGGCAGCTAAATCACCAGATTTGAGCATCAGT
>CAMFNC010000053.1 GCA_945965245.1 uncultured Porphyromonas sp.
AAAATGAAATTAATTTATGCACAAATTGTGTACGTTTTATATATAAAATGAAATCAATTTGTATATAAGTTTTTCATCGCTCTCCGAGAGTGAGAATGCATCAAGAGCCGAATACTTTTTGGGAGAGGCAGCCGAGTAAAGCCGTGTGGGGTGGTATCGTGTATATAAATGTGCTTTGTGCGCTGTGCTTGTGCCACATGCCACCTCCGTCACATTCCGCCCTTTGGGCTTCATGTGTCACCTCCTCCGTGAGGGGGATTCGGTTGACGTGCAAAACGTGCTTACGCTTGCGTGCTTAGGTCGCTCACCTTAAATTATATCCATGTAAAATCGGTTTTTGAGAGATGATGACAAGCTCATATTCGCTTTTTGTGTGCAGTTACTTTATGATTTGGGGCATATTTTAATGATTTCCAACAAAATAATACGTATTTTTGATTTTTACATTTTAAAAATAAATACGATGAATTCAATATTTGCAATATCTCCGGTGGATGGTCGCTACCGCAATAAGGTGGACGGACTGGCCAATTATTTCTCCGAAGCGGCACTGATCCGCTATCGTGTGCGGGTGGAAGTGCTCTATTTTATCAGCCTCTGCAAGGAGCTGCCCCAACTCAAAGGTTTTCTGACACCCGAACGTGAAGCACAGCTGCACAAGCTATACAAAGAGTTTACCGAGGCGGATGCCCAACGCATCAAGGATATCGAAAGTGTGACCAACCACGACGTGAAAGCTGTGGAATTCTTCATCAAAGAGCGGTTCGCTGCTCTGGGTATCGGTGCCGAAAAGGAATTTATTCACTTCGGACTGACTTCGCAAGACATCAATAACACCGCTTTTCCGCTGATGATTAAGGAAGCATTGGACTTGGAGCTGCTGCCCGAATTAATCCGCTTTACCGACACATTGGAGGAGATGGCAACAGCTTGGGACAATGTGCCCATGCTGGCTCGTACGCACGGCCAACCTGCCAGCCCCACTCGTTTGGGCAAGGAAATGAAGGTATTTGTGTATCGTCTGCGTGCGCAATACGAGCGCATCATGCTGATACCGCACATGGCTAAATTCGGTGGAGCCACCGGAAATATGAATGCCCATCAAGTGGCTTATCCGGAGCATAATTGGCGTGAATTTGCCAATCGCTTTGTCAAAGACCTTGGTCTGAACCGTGAGCAACTGACCACACAGATTTCCAATTACGATCAAATGGCTGCCACATTCGACGCCTTGACCCGTGTGAATGTGATTTTGATAGACTTTGCCCGTGACCTCTGGATGTATATTTCCATGGAGTACTTCAAGCAGCGCATCAAAGCCGGAGAGGTGGGTTCGTCGGCCATGCCGCACAAGGTTAATCCTATCGACTTTGAAAATGCAGAGGGCAATCTGGGCATGGCGAATGCAATATACGGTTTCTTGGCACGCAAATTACCCATCAGCCGTTTGCAGCGTGACCTGACCGACAGCACCGTGCTGCGCAACATCGGTGTGCCCATTGCACACAGCATCATCGCTTATAAGAGCCTGCAAAAGGGTATCGGCAAATTGATTTTGAATGAAGAGGCTTTGCAGCGCGACCTCATGGCACACTATGCCGTGGTAGCCGAAGGTATCCAAACCATCTTGCGCCGTGAGGGTTATCCGAACCCTTACGAAACGCTCAAAGCCCTGACTCGCACCAATGAAGCCGTAACGGCAGAAACAATAGCCAAGTTTATTGATACATTGGACGTTAGCGAGGCTGTGAAAGAGGAACTCCGCCAAATCACGCCGATGAATTACGTGGGTATCTGATAGCTCTCCCACTTACAATAAAACCCAAAGGCTGCGCCGAAACAAAAAAATCGACGCAGCCTTTTGCTTCTGAAAGAAATAAAGGATTTTTATACTTCGAAAGAATATGCTTCTCAAACCGTATGCGTATCTTTGCACTTATCAGATACACGATAAATCACCCAATACCACAATCGTATGGAAAGACAAATCCAACTCGATATTATTAAAATGGTGCACCGCGAGGTTATTCCCGCCACCGGATGTACCGAACCGGTGGCTGTGGCTCTGACCACGGCATACGCTGCACATGCGCTCCGGGGCAAAATCAGCTCCATCCGCTTGGACCTCAGTGCCAATATCCTGAAAAACGCCATGGGCGTGGGCATCCCCGGCACGGGCATGATAGGTTTGCCCATAGCCATTGCTTTGGGTGCTGTGATTGCGGCTCCCGAAAAACAGCTGAAGGTGCTGGATAGCTTTACGGACGAACAGTTCGCCACGGCACGCCAAATCATGGATGATAAGTTGATTAGCATCGGTCTGAAAGAGGGTGATGTGGACAAGCTCTATGTGGAAGCCACACTTACGGATGACGCCGGTCATACGGCGGTGGCTGTCATCGAACGCACGCATACATCGCTCAAATCTCTGATGTTGGATGGTAAACCAATTCAAACAGCTTCTGCCGAACCAAGTGAATGTGCCGAGGCCGCGGAGTCTGCGCTCAATCCTTACGACGGACCCGATGTGCCGCTGACTTTTGATATGGTATATGATTTTGCCACGGAGATGCCGTTGGGCGAAATCGACTTTATTTTGGAGGCTGCCCGCTTGAATGGCAATGCTGCCGAATACTCTTTGTGTGGCGAGTTCGGCCATGCCGTGGGACGTACCATTCGCGGACCTCTGGGCAAGAAATATTTGGGCGATTCGGCTTATACCCGTTTACTCTCTTATACCAGTGCCGCCTGCGATGCCCGTATGGATGGCGCTCCGGTCACGGTGATGAGCAATTCGGGCAGTGGTAATCAGGGTATTACCGCCACGCTGCCGGTGCTCAGCTTTGCCGAAGACGAAAAGGTGAGCGATGAGAAGAAAGTCCGTGCTTTGATGCTTAGCAATCTGATGGTGATTTACATCAAACAGAAGTTGGGCCGCCTTTCAGCTCTATGCGGTTGTGTGGTGGCATCCACCGGCAGTGCCAGCGGCATTACCTATCTGATGGGGGGCACACGAGAGCAAATCGGCTATGCTATCAAAAACATGGTGGGCAACCTGACCGGTATGATCTGCGATGGTGCCAAACCCAGTTGCAGCCTCAAGGTGACCAGCGGTGTGAGTTCCGCCATGCTCTCCTCGCTTCTGGCCATGGAACAGCATGTGGTCACAAGCAACGAAGGGGTGGTGGATGATGACATTGACCGCAGCATCGACAATCTGACCAGTATAGGTCGTGATGCCATGACCGAAACGGACAAGCATGTGCTGCATATCATGACGCACAAGAAATAATGGTAATAAAAGTTGTACCTTTGTAAGGTTTGTAAGGCTTTAATTAAAAATTAATTATGTTGAAGTATTTTGTAAGAGCCTTATTTGTGGTGCTGTATGTGGCAGGTCTTTCTTATCTGTATCATATCGGGTTGGTAAAGAAGTATGACAATCTTTTCTTCTTTGCGTTCATTCTCTTATCCATTATATGGGCTTTTTGGGGCTGGAAGAAATTCTGGCATGTAGATAAAAAAGATCATAAAGATTAGGAATAACCTTGTAACAATCATAGATGGAAACAGTCTGCTCCGGAATGCCGGGCTGTTTCCATCTTTTTTAGCTGTATCATATTAATTATATGTTTCGCCGTTTTTTCTGTACACTGCTGATAAGTTTACTTTTTGTTTTTGCTGCTTGGGCCGAAAGTGATACGTTGCTGCTTCATCGTGGCTGGACGTTCGGACCTCCCGATAATCCGAGGCAATATACCGCCACGGTGCCGGGTGTGGTGCAGCAGGACCTTATCCGCCACGGCGTATTGCCCGACCCGATGTGGGGCATGCGCGAAGATACCGTGCAGTGGGTCGGCGAGCGGGACTGGACCTACCGGCTGGAGTTTGATTGGGATGATACCCCGGGGCGGTTTGCCACGTTGGAATTAGACGGGTTGGATACTTATGCCCGGGTGATGCTCAATGGTCAGGAAATCTTGCACTCGGAGAATATGTTTGTGGGGCATCGTATTCCGGTAACGGGAAAATTGCGTGCGCACAATGAATTGCTTATTCATTTCCAATCGCCACTGCGTGCCGCCATGCCGCAGTATTGCAAAAGCGGTATCGACTATCCGGCAGACAACGACCACGGTATGCCTCGGCTTAGCGTTTATACACGCAAGGCTCCGTATCACTATGGTTGGGACTGGGGCATGCGGCTCATTACCATGGGGCCGTGGCGTGCCATCAGACTTATTTCGGAAACGGCGGAAGTGGCATGGCATGATGCACCGGAAGTCCGCTACCGATTGAATGCTTTGCGAGATACGGCTTATCTCGAAGTCCTGCTGCCCATCGAAAATCGTGGCAGACAGGAGCAAACCGCACAATTGATTTGGACACTGCGCAACCCCGAAGGTGGCGTTGTTCGGCAGTCCAATGCTTTTTTCTCTGTGCTGCCCGGAGCCAATCAATTTGTGGAAAAGTCTGTGCTGCCCAATCCTTTGCTGTGGATGCCAGCAGGCTGGGGTAAGCCTCATCTGTATCGGTTGGAAGCACGGATTATTTCGGGAGAAAATGACGCTTGCACATCGGGCTGCTCGGTGGGTTTTCGCTCTGTGGAGCTGGTTCGTGAAGCAGACAGTGTGGGGCGCAGTTTCTATTTCCGGGTCAATGGGCATCCGCTTTATGCCCGGGTAGCCAATTATATCCCCGGTTCGCTGATGCTGTCTACTCAAGATGATGCTTACTATCGGCGATTTTTCGAAGATGTGACGGACCAAGGGATGAATATGCTGCGTGTATGGGGCGGCGGAGTGTATGAAGACGACCGCTTCTATGCCATGGCGGATAGTCTGGGCATACTCGTTTGGCAGGATTTTATGTTCGCTTGCACGCCCTATCCGGCGGATGCGGATTTTCTGAAAAATGTGGAGCGGGAGGCTGTCTATAATCTCCGGCGTTTGTGCAGACATCCTTCTCTGGCTGTCTGGTGTGGCAATAATGAAATTCGCGAAGCACTGAAATATTGGGGGTGGCAGAAAAAGTATGATACAGCCACGTATCAGAGATTTCGGCAGGATTACCGCAAATTGTTTGAGGAGTTATTGCCATGTCTTGTGCATCGGTATGATGGATCAAGGGATTATATCGAAAGTTCACCCGATACGGCCAATTGGGGGCGTGTGCAAACCCTCTCGCTGGGCGAAAGTCACTATTGGGGCGTTTGGTATGGGCGTGAGCCGTTTGAGGTTTTGCGTTCGCGAATGCCTCGATTTATGAGTGAATTCGGCGTGCAGAGTTTCCCGGCAATGTCTTCGATTCGCCGATTTGCGCTTGTGGATGCGCATACCGTGAACAGTGCCGTGATGAAAGCCCATCAGAAAAGCAGCATCGGCAATGAAGTGATAGCCGAATACATAGCTCGTTACTATCCGCAACCCAAAGATTTTGACCGATTGGTTTATTTATCGCAAGTGATGCAAGGGGCTGGTATTCGCTTGGGCATCGAAGCGCAGCGGGCGGCAGCTCCGTATTGCATGGGTTCGCTTTATTGGCAGCTCAATGATGTGTGGCCGGCTGTTTCTTGGAGTGCTGTGGATTATTACGGTACACGTAAGGCTCTGCACTATGAAGCCCGTCGTGCTTTCCGTCCTCAGATTATTGTGCCTGATAGTATGGGTGGTTCGGTTCGTGTGGTCAATGGCTCGTTGGATTCTCTTCCCAATCTCACATTGTCTGCCGTGCCCATCGCTTTCGATGGCAGCACACCGGAGGTGGCACCTTGGTTGCAAGTGATAGCCTTGCCAGCCAATCAGGTATCTGCCGCCATTAGAATTCCGCATGCAGAGCTTTTGCCGGCAGAACAGCGCAGTTCCCGATTGATATGCTTCCGGTTGCAGAATGAGCAAGGGGTGGTTTTGGCCGAACAATTGTATTATACGCTTCCACCGAAAGATTTAAATTTATCGAAAAATCCCGACATTCAAACGGAAATTCTTTCTTGCCGAACGAATGGGGAGCTGGTGCTTCGCGTCGTTTCGGAGCAATTGGCACGTAGTGTTCAATTGGAAATAGAGGATTGCTCGGGTCGGTGGAGCGATAATTTCTTTGACCTTTTGCCCAATCGTCCGCTTATTTTGCATTTTACTCCCGATGACAAACTACCAGCTAACCCCCAAATCCGCCTCCGTCATCTCTGAAACTTATCAGGAGTCATGTAACCCCTTTTTTTGAATGCATAGGTTTTCTGCTAGCCATCAATAACTTGTAGAAGTTCTAAATTTTATGCACAAAATGAAATCAATTTATGTACAAATATTTTTGCAATCATTTTGCTTGCCATAGCATTTATCAAAAAAGAGGCTGAGCCAAAACTGAAGTTTTTGACACAGCCT
>CAMFNC010000054.1 GCA_945965245.1 uncultured Porphyromonas sp.
GGGTACAGCTGTCGTGGCGAAATGAAACAAGCCGGACGCATCGCCATCATCCCTATCGGATACGCCGACGGATTTAGTCGCAGGTTGGGCAACGGAGCTTTGCAAATTTATATCGATGGTGTGTCCTGTCCCACCATCGGCAATATCTGCATGGATACCTGCATGATAGACGTAACGGCATTGCCCCACCTTACCGAAGGCACACGCATTACCCTCTTCGGCAATGAAGAAGTGCCTCTGCAACGTCTCTCCGACATCATGGGTACCATTCCATACGAGGTGCTCACCGGACTCTCGCCTCACATCCTCCGGCTCTACTTTCAAGCCTAAACACGGCGGAGCAAGCCAGGCTTCGTGTGCCACATCCTCGGGGAGGAGGATTTTTATGAGTCCTTTTTCAAAAGTCTCTAATTCCAAATAAGCGTATATTCTTTTTTTGCGCCTATGGGTGGTCGCAGGATATGGCAGCAAAGCATTATCTTTGCGCAAAATGATAATCGAACAGCTGCATATCATCCATTTTAAGAGCATTGCCTCGGCAGAGTGCTTGTTTTCGCCCAAAGTGAATTGCCTGGTGGGGCTCAACGGTATGGGCAAAACCAACCTGCTGGATGCTCTCCATTACTTGAGTTTCGTGCGCAGCCACCTCGGCATCAGCGACACCATGGCGGTGCAGCAGGGCGAGGAATTGGCGGTGCTGGACGGGCGTTATCGCTCCGATGAAGGAGATGTGTGCTCGGTTATGCTGACATTACGTCCCGGACAACGCAAAATCCTACGCAAAAACCAAAAGGAATACAATCGCCTGAGTGAACATATCGGACGATTCCCCCTCGTTATCATCTCACCTCAGGACTATCAACTAATTCAAGGAGGCAGTGACGAACGCCGGCGATTTCTGGATCAGATGATCAGCCAGCAGGATGCCGCCTATCTGGACTGTCTGATACAATATAACCGTCTTTTGCAGCAGCGCAATTCCATGCTCAAACAGGAAGTGCGCAACGAGGCTGTGATGGAAGTTTTGGAGATGCAGATGGCTCAATACGGCGAAAGCATTGCCCGGAAACGAAAAGTTTTCATCGAAGAGTTTATTCCCATTTTCTGCCGCTATTACAGTACCATCAGCGGCGATAACGAGCAAGTAAATCTGCAATATGTGACGCAGCTGACCGCCGAAGCTCCCTCGCTGATGGAGCAATTGGCCGTCACCCGCGAGCGTGACTACCTCATCGGATATACCACACATGGCATTCACAAGGATGAATTACTGATGACTTTGGAGGGAGAACTGATTCGCAAAATCGGTTCGGAGGGGCAGAATAAATGTTACCTCGTGAGTTTAAAATTCGCTCAATACAGACACCAATGCGGGCATAACTCCGAAGTGCCCATCCTGCTGCTGGACGACCTTTTCGACAAACTGGACAGCGAGCGCGTGGAGCGAATTATTCGTTTGGTGGTGAGTGATGAGTTCGGTCAGATTTTTATCACGGATACAAACCGCAAATATTTGGACGAGATTATTGAACGTTGGGGTGATGACTATCGCCTCTTCCGGCTGCAAAATGGCGAAATATCGCCCTATGAAATCTCCGAGACATGAAAAAGAGCGAACCGATACGATTGGGCGAACTGCTGGATCGCTGGATAACGGAGGAGCCGGAAATCCACGAAAAACTGATGGAAACCAAACTGCTGCAACGGCTACCCGAAGTATTGGCTTCGTATGACCGTTATGTGGCAGGAGCTTACGTGAGCGATGGGGTGCTCCATCTGAAAATTCACTCTTCCGCTGTGCGCGGACATCTATTGATGCTTCGGAATGATTTGCTCATACGCCTCAATGAACTGGTGGGTGTGGAGCTGCTGCGCGATATAGACATACGCTAACGGAAAAAGATGCGCCAAATAAAAGACTTGACCACGGGGTCGCTACGCAATCATCTCGTCAAACTTTCACTGCCCATCATGGGCACTTCATTCATCCAAATGGCATATAGCATGACCGATATGGCATGGCTGGGCAGATTGGGCAGCAAGCAAGTGGCAGCCGTGGGGGTCATCGGGGTACTGGTCTGGCTGACCAATTCGATTGCCGCCATCAACAAAACGGGCAGCGAAGTGACCGTGGCACATAGCCTGGGTAAAGGCGACCAAGACGAGGCTCGCCTATATGCCGGGCAAAATATGATGATGTCGCTCTTCATCGGCATTGTATTAGCTCTGATTTTATTGATTTTCGAAAAGCCGATATTGGAGGTTTATCTGCTGGCTCCCGACGTGTATGCCGAGGCCTCACATTACCTGCATATTGTTTTGGCGGCTTTGCCTTTGGTTTTTCTGACCACTACACAAAGTGGTATATACAACGCATCGGGCATTAGCAAAGTACCCTTCAAGATCCTGAGCGTGGGGCTGATACTGAATATGATTTTGGACCCGCTGCTGATTTTCGGAATGGGCATGGGTGTAAGAGGAGCGGCATGGGCCACCGTGATTGGGCAATTGGTTGTTTCCCTGCTCTTTGCCCATGCTTTGTGGGTGCGTGACAAACTAATGGGCGGCATCCCGCTTTTCCTACGTCCGGAGCGCAATCTCATTATCCGCATCCTGCGCATCGGATTGCCGGTGGCAGTGCTCAACACTTTGTTTGTTTTTGTCAATATGTATTTGGGGCGCACAGCCTCGCAAGCCGGCGGACATGTGGGCGTGGCCACGCTGACCACCGGCGGACAGATGGAGGCGATTACCTGGAATACATCACAAGGTGTAACCACAGCCCTGAGTGCCGTGGTGGCGCAAAACTATGGAGCAGGAAATCTCAGACGGACATTCGATTCTTATCGATTGGCCATGCAGCTGACTTTTGTATTCGGAGTAATTGGTACGTTGCTTTTTATTTTCTTGGGTGAAGAAATGTTTGCTCTTATCGTGCCCGACCCCGATACCTATATGGCCGGTGGCGTATATCTGTGCATCAACGGCTATTCTCAACTCTTCATGATGGCGGAAATCACCACACAAGGCTTCCTTTATGGCATCGGGCGCACCATGCCTCCGGCTGTCATCAGCATAGCCGGCAACTATGCCCGCATACCTCTGGCAGCCATGCTAATCGGTATGGGATGGGGGCTGTCCGGCATCTGGTGGGCCATTTCCATCACCAGCATTCTGAAAGGTCTGGCAGCCGTGGGCTATTATTTCTATGCCAAACGCAAGTTGCTCCACAAGGTATAGCCGAAAAAAGATAACTATCTTAGTGCTATGATAACCAACCCTTTGGCAATATGAATCCCCCAAAAAAGAATTCCATATTGACGCTATGCGGACTGATTGTGCTGGCACTGCTGCTCGCATTGGCTTCGCTATGGCCGGGTATGCACAAGGAAGACTCTTCGTTGGCATTGCAAGAAATGAAAACCCTTCCCGATACACTGCGAGTGGTCACTCTATCCGGCTCAACCACGTATTTTACCTATAAGGATGAACCCATGGGGTATCAGTACGATTTGATATCATTGATAGCCAAACGCATGGACAAGCCCATGAAAATCTTGGTGGCACCTCATGCAGACTCTATGCTCCGTCTCTTGGAGTCCGGAGCCGCCGACCTCTGCATCACACCACAGGCCGTTACACAATCCGGGCGCAAACGGTGGCGATATACCGGTCCGCAGATGCTTTCGGGCTTGGTGTTAGTGCAACGCAAAAATACCGGCAAGTCCGACTACGTACACAAGGTAACGGAGTTGGCCCACCGTACTCTCACAATTACACCGGACGACCGCTATGAGGAGCGACTGCAACATCTATCCGAGCAAATCGGCCAACCCATAGCCATCCAAGTGGCCGAAGAAGGACATGTGACCGAGGAAAGTCTAATTGGCGATGTGGCTGCCGGCAAAATTCCCTATACTGTGGCAGATTATCTGATAGCCAAAACCGTGAGCACATATTATAACAATGTGGATATTTCTGTGGAAATCGGATTCCGACAGCAACTGCAATGGGTGGTTCGCCCCGGCGAAAAAGTATTGGCAGACTCATTGGATGCGTGGGCGGCTCAAATCCCCAAACAAAAAGGTTATCAATCCATTTACAAACGCTACTTCGAGTTGAGCAAGGGTATTCAGGAAGCACCCATCCGCCTGACGGCTCATGGAGATCTATCGGCGTTTGATGACATTTTCCGCCAGGAAGCTCGACGCTTACAGGGATGGTCATGGCAGTTACTCGCCTCCATCGCTTACTTTGAATCCAACTTTACGTCCGAAGTAGTGGGGTGGTCCGGCGCACGCGGATTGATGGGCATCATGCCCTCCACGGGACGGATATATGGGGCATCGGCCAATGAATTATTGAACCCCGCAGTGTCGGTTCGGGTGGCCGTGGACTGCCTGCTGGCTATACGCAAGAGCTATGCACATATATCGGATGCAGATCAGCAACTCAAAATCTGTCTGGCGGCATACAACGCCGGCATCGGACACGTAACCGATGCACGCCGATTGGCAGCAAAATACGGCTTCGATCCTGATGTATGGGATGGCAACGTGGAGGAGTGTATTAAGATGAAACGCGAACCTCAATACTACAACGACCCTGTATGCCGAGCCGGCTATCTGCGCGGCACTGAAACACTCAAATATGTTAATAATGTGTTTGGTCGGATGCAGCAATACTGCACCAAGTTCAAGAAATAACCATTCTTCTCTCTTTTTATGCTTCAAGTAGAATCTCTCTCCAAACGCTTCGGCGAACGCATCCTCTTTCAGAATGTGACTTTCGGTATCGAGAGAGGCGATAAAGTGGGGCTGATAGCTCCTAACGGAGTGGGCAAGTCCACCTTAATGAATATATTGGCTGGAATTGAATCGCCCGATGAGGGGCGCGTCACTTTCGAGCGCGATCTGCGCCGAGCTTATCTGCCTCAAAGCCCTCGACTATCCACCACTGGCACACTGTTGGATGTCTGCCTGAGTCCGTATGATCCGGTGGCTGCCATCGTGAAGCAATGGGAACGAGCCTCTGCCGCCGAAGATCATGCCGCCATGGAAAAACTGATGCCGGAGATGGAGGCATTGAACGCTTGGGATTACGAGCAAAAACTTCGTGAGATACTGGGGCGGCTGGGATTGACCGACCTAACCAAATCCACTGACAAGTTATCCGGAGGTGAAGCCAAACGGGTGGCTTTGGCAGGAACCTTGATAGGTCATCCCGATTTGCTGATGTTAGACGAGCCGACCAACCACCTTGACCTTTCAGCCATTGAATGGCTGGAAGACTATCTGTCACGTAACACCATGAGCCTATTGCTGGTAACGCACGACCGGTATTTTTTGGACAGGGTATGCAATACCATTCTGGAATTGCAACCGGAGGGCATCTATCGCTACAAAGGCAACTACGATTACTACCTGACCCAACGTGCTGAACGCGAAGAGGCTCAAGAAGCATTGCAAGCCCGGAGGCGTAACTTGTTCCGTCGCGAACAGGAATGGATGCGCAGGCAGCCTCAAGCACGTGCCGGCAAAGCCCAAGCACGTATAGACGCATTCCATGAACTAACAGCCAAACTGCAAAAAGGCAACAGATATACACACCAAGAGATTAATTTGGGTAGCGGTGATGTGGGACATATCGGCAATAAAATCTTCGAAACACACGAACTAAACAAACGGTTCGGCGATAAGGTCGTGGTGCATGACTTCGACTATATATTTGCCCGCCGCGATAAAATTGGTGTGGTGGGACCAAATGGAGCCGGCAAAACCACACTTATCAAACTAATCATGGGCGAACTGAAGCCCGATAGCGGAAGTATAGAAGTGGGCGAAACCGTTCGCTGGGGATATTATAGGCAAGAGTCTCCGGCATTCGACCCCAACAAACGAGTCATTGATGTGGTCAAGGATATGGCAGAGCTGTTTGCTTTCACTTCGTCCGATGGCACGCGACAGACATTGAGTGCATCACAAATCCTGACTCAATTTCTCTTTTCGCCCGAAAAGCAATACACCCATATAGGCAAATTGAGTGGTGGCGAACTACGCCGCCTCTACCTCTGCACCGTGCTGGTGACCAATCCCAACTTTCTGGTACTGGACGAGCCGACCAACGACCTCGACATCATCACACTGAACATTCTGGAAGAATATTTGCAAGACTTCAACGGCTGTGTGCTCATTGTATCGCACGACCGCTTTTTCATGGATAAGGTTGTGGAGCATTTGCTAACCTTCGAAGGTAATGGCGTTATCAAAGATTTTCCCGGCAATTACACACAATATCGCGATTACTGTGCCGTGGCACGCGAATTAGCGGAGGCGGGAGCCACCGCAGCTCCCAAAACAACCGAAGGTGTCGGAAAGAAAGTGAGGGAAGAACGCAGCAGAAAGTTATCGTACAAAGAGCAGCAGGAACTGAAAGCCATACTCACTCAAATACCACAATTGGAAGCAGAGCAACACGAATTGGAAACACGCATGAACAGTGGGAAACTGACCAATGATGAACTCTTGGAAGCCGGCAAACGAATTGGCGAAATAATTAACCTGATGGATGAATTGGTGCTCCGTCAATTGGAATTAGAGGAACTGGCATGACCGAATGGATTGAATTCAGCGACTTTCTGCATCGGTTTTTCCCAAAAGAAAAGGTACAGAAGATTTCCATCAATGCGGGTTTCGGCTGCCCCACCCGTGACGGCCGGTTGGGGCGTGGAGGCTGCACTTACTGCAATAACAGCAGTTTCAGCCCGGCCTATGCTTTGGGCGGATACGGCATTCATGAGCAATTGGACAAGGGCATTCGCTTCTTCAGTCGCAAATATCCAAAGATGCGTTATTTGGCTTACTTTCAATCTTATACCGCTACCTATGGTGAAGTGGCGCAAATCATACGCCAATATGAAGAAGCCCTGAGTCACCCAGATGTGGTGGGGCTGATTATCGGCACCCGACCGGACTGTATGCCGGACGAACTGTTGGACTACCTCTCACAGCTTGCACAAACTCGCTTTGTGCTGGTGGAATATGGTGTGGAGAGCACACTGAACCGCACGCTGGAGCGTGTGCAGCGCGGACACACCTTCGCCTGCAGCGCCCAGACCATCCGGCGCACACATGAAAGCGGCATCTTAGTGGGCGCACACCTCATCATGGGACTACCGGGCGAAAGCCGTGAAGAGTTACTGCAACATGCAGATCGCCTGAACCCTTTGCCGTTGGATACGCTCAAACTGCACCAGCTGCAAGTAATTCGGGGCACACTGATGGCGCATGAATATGCCCTGCATCCGGAGTATTTCCACTTTTTTACCGAACAGGAATACATCGACCTTTGCGTGCAGTTTGCACTCCGTCTGCGCGATGGCATCGTGCCGGAGCGTTTCGTGTCCCAATCTCCGCCGGATATGGTGGTGGCTCCCCACTGGGGATTCAAAAACCACGAATTTGCCAATCTGTTGCGTGCTCGACTGCGTGCAGCCGGCATCCGCGTAAAATACTGAAATCATGACCCCAAAAAGATATTCACGCCAAATAATGCTCCCTGAAATCGGAGCAGACGGACAAGAGAAATTAGCCCAATCGCACATAGTGGTCATCGGAGCCGGCGGCTTGGGCAGCCCCGTGTTGTTATACCTTACGGCAGCCGGTGTGGGGCATATCACGGTGGTGGACTGCGATGTGGTGAGTGTAAGCAATCTGCAACGTCAAGTCCTCTACACCGAAGCCATGGTGGGTAAATCCAAAGCCTTTCAAGCTGCAGAGAAACTGCGTTTGCTGAACAGCGAAGTAGAAATCGTGGCAATGAACACCCGATTTGCACCGGAAAATGCCGCTGAAGTACTGACGGGATGCCATTTGCTCATCGATTGCACGGACAATATCCCCACTCGCCGTACCATAGACCAGGCCACCCGCATTGCCGGCATCCCTTGGGTGCATGGCAGCATAGGAGGATGGCAGGGGCAAGTAACGCTCCTGAATTATGGCAATGATAAAAAGTATTACTCAGACATCGTGGATGACCGCTGCGATAGTGCCGCCGCTCCGCCTCCCGGTGTATTGGGTGCACTGCCCGGAGTCATAGGCTCCATAATGGCAGCCGAGGCGGTCAAGGTGCTTACGTGGTGCCCCGAAGAGGAACTGCTGTCCGGCAAGCTACTCTGGATGAACCTCCTGCGTGGAACTTGTAGAACATTCGAGCTCTGAATCCGACTTCCCGTCTGTTACTTTGACCTCTGTATCCGCCATGGGTTCAGAGGTCTCTTTTTTTCCTTTGTTCCCTTCGGAGGAATGTGTGGATTTACCGGAAGAAAGGTTTATGGGAATGGGCAGTTTACGTTCCTTTCGGCGTGTGGATATACGCGGACTGGCTTTACTGCCAGGTACATATTCGTAGCGATACATATTCACAAAAAGAGCCAAGAGCGATAAGAGCAGCGGACCGAAGACCACTCCCCAAAAGCCGAACATGCTCATCCCGATGATGACTCCAAATACTGTAATCAGGGGATGAATATCCGCCAACTTCTTCTGCATCAAGAAACGAGCCACATTATCCACTCCGCCGATGATAATAAATCCGTAAATCACCAACCCGATGGCTCCCACATAATTGGCTTGCACGGCCATGAATACTGCCAGCGGTATCCAGATAATCATGGTGCCCAGCACCGGTATAATGGTGGCAAAAGCTGTAAGTACCGCATAAAACGGAGCATTGCTCAACCCGAAATACAAGTATCCGAAATAGGCAAATCCCCCTTGGATAACAGCCAGAAGCGGTATGCCAATGGCATTGGCGCGGATGATCAGATCGGTTTCCTCCAATAGGATTTGTTTGTTCTTGTTATTGAATGGCAGCAGTTCACGCACGGCTTGCTGAAAGTCATCGTAATTGTAGAGCATATAATACAGCAAGAAGAGAATAATGATACCGTTCATCACCACGGAATAGGTATTTGAGAGCAGATACTGAAGCATTTGCGAACCCCATTTGGGCAGGAAAGCCAGATTTTCTGCCGCCAGCAAATCAATGCCGAAACGCTGTTCTATCAGTTTCTCCACTTGTGTGACTTGCGTAACAATGGCATCGAAATTAATTTGAAGATCATTTACTCCGCTCAGCATATCAATGAGCATCATCACAATGCCCGCTATCGGTATCAGGAAAATAAACAATGCCTCTAAGATGAGTAGTGTGGCTGCTATCGAACGGCGAAAATGCCACTTGCAAACCAAAAAGCGCATCTGTCGACGTTCGATGGCAAAGAGCGTAACGGCACCCATCACGCCACTGATATAGACCCATCCGTTATAAGCAAAGATAAAGCCAAGCAATAAGATTAAGATAATCAGGCAACTCCAATAGAATTTGGGAGTGCTGAAGTTTCGGGAAATTCTCTCAGATGTGTCCATATATCCATCAATTAGAACGTGAATGACTATGCACAAAGATAATCATTGCCGCTCTGAAACAATATCAAGCAAGAAACAATCATACAGAAAAACCTTGGAACTATTTTTCGGATTGAGAGCGATGACTGCGGTCGGTGAGGCGCGACCGAGGCGTGCAACCGGAACAAGTCGAACAACTGCCGGAATGGCAATCGCTCTCTTTCGGACAAAAGATGCGATAGATCTTCATGCCCACAATGGCAATAACCGCCAAACCAATCAATACAACCAAGATATACTGTATCATCCGAAAAGAGAACCGAGTTGGTAAATAAGCATAGCTACCACCCACGCCAAAACACAAGAATAGAGGATAGAGAAGAGGCTCCACCGCCAACTGCCGCTCTCACGACCAATGGCCACTACTGTGGCAATGCAGGGGAAATATATCAGCACAAACGCCATAAAGGCGTAGGAGATGAGCGGAGTAAAGGAGGGCGATCCATCACTTTGTGTATCAGCCTGGATACGCTCGCTCAGAATGGCTGTGGCAGTCTCATCATCTTCCGGACTGCCCGTATAGATTACGCCCAATGTGCTCACTACCACTTCTTTGGCTGCAAGACCGGAAAGAAGGCTGACGCTCATCTTCCAATCGAAACCCATCGGCTTCATTACCGACTCAATGGCTTTGCCTATGCGGCCGATATAGGAGTTTTCCTGATGTACCATGTGCTCCTGATGCCACAGACTATCCAAAACAGCTTCTTTCCGAGCTTCGCCGATGGTGGCATCCGCCTCTATCAAGGCAATGCGCGAATGTAATGCCTGTTCGTGATGACCGGAACGGGGAAAATATCCCAGAAACCAAATGACAATGGAGGCCAGCAAGATAATGGTACCCATCTTATGCAAATATTGCTTGGCACGACTCCACATATGATACAGCACAGACCTCACCGTGGGGATGCGATAGGGCGGAAGCTCCATCACAAAGGGCACATCTTCGCCCTTGAACAGTGTGCCCTTGAGAACACGAGCAGTAAACACGGCTATCAGCATGCCCAGAAGATATAGGCTGAAGAGCACCACACCGGCAGACTCCTTGAAAAACGTACCTGCCAGCAACAGATATACCGGCAGACGAGCCGAACAACTCATGAAAGGAAGTACCAACATCGTAATCATGCGGCTCTTGGGGCTTTCGATGGTTCGGGTGGACATAACGGCAGGCACATTGCAGCCGAAACCCATGAGCAATGGAATAAACGATTTGCCATGCAGCCCCATCTTGTGCATAATGCGATCCATGATAAAAGCAGCACGCCCCATATATCCCGAATCTTCCATCAACGAGATGAAAAGATAGAGAATCAGAATGTTGGGCAAGAACACGATAACGCCTCCCACTCCACCGATGACACCATTGATCAGCAAGTCTTTGAGCGGTCCCGAAGGCATAAGTCGGGCTGCTATGCCCGAAATCCATGCTACCAAATTCTCAATCCACTCCATCGGATAAGCTCCCAGCACAAAAGTACATTCGAACATCAGAAACATGGTGAGGATAAATATGGGGAAGCCCCACACCCGATGTGTGATGATGCGGTCTATGCGGTCGGTGGTATTTTCCACATGCTCGTGCTGTGGCTCATACGTTTCTTTGAGGGCACCCGATATCAGGCCGTAGCGGCGGTCGGTCATTTCCTCCCCAATGTCGTCATTGCCCAGATGCTCGCCTGTCTTTTTCTGTTCGAAATCGCGCACGGCCATCAGGAAGTCGCCCTTTTTGAACGACTTACGCACATATTCCTCCGTAAAGCGATCGTGCTCCATCAGCTTCACTGCCAAGTATCGGGCAGGGATTTTCCGTGCAGCGGCATCACATTCGCTCGTCTCTATTTTTTCCTGAATTTTCTCTAATGCCGGCTCTATGGAATTACCATAATGGATGCGGATATGGCGCACACTGCCCTTATCGGCGTCCAGCACCTCCTCCGGCTTTTGCTGCAAACTTTCGTATAGCGATACCAGACGGTCAAAAAGCGCATGCAGCCCCATCCCGTTACGGCAGATAGTGGGGACCATAGGCACCGCCAGCAATCGACCCAGTTTGAGATAATCCAAATACTCATTGCGCTTATTGAACTCATCGAACATATTCAGAGCCGCCACCATGGGCAGTTCCATCTCCTTGATTTGTAGTGTGAGATAGAGATTGCGTTCGATGTTAGTCACGTCGATTACGTTCAGTACGATATCCGGACGGGTATCGGAGAGCAGGAAATTACGAATATACCGCTCTTCCGGGCTGTAAGGTGAAAGCGAATAAGTGCCTGGAAGGTCTATCAACTCTATGCGATAGCCCCGGAAATAGATGTAACCGCTTTTGGCTTCCACGGTCACGCCACTGTAATTGCCCACATGCTCGTGGGCACCGCTGGCTTGGTTAAACAGGCTGGTTTTGCCACAATTGGGATTGCCCATGAGCGCCACGCGGATTGTTTTCTTCTTATCGAAATTCGATTGGCGAAAGGGTAGCCGGATGTCTTCCGGCATACAGGTTTGCTCGGTCACAGACGGAGTGGGGGCGACAGATTGGTCGGATTCGGATAGCAGGCGCACCTCCACAAGGGCGGCATCCTTTCGTCGGAGCGACACGTTATAATCCAAAATACGATAGTAAATGGGGTCCGCCAGTGGGGCGGTGTGTACCACCGTGATTTCCTTGCCCTGCACAAATCCCATTTCGAGGATGCGTTTGCGAAACGCCCCCCGGCCACCCACCTTTTCGATGAGAGCTATATCGCCGGTTTTCAGCTCCGATAATTTCATATAACAAAAATACGATTTATCCCTCTGTTGTTTGATGGACGAATGAAAAATACCTAAAAATGGGGATGCTCCGTGCGCAAAGAAATCAGCTCCTTCACACATGGCAAATCGGATGTCTGTAGTGTGCTGAAAAAAACTAACACAAACTGATTTTATTTTATACATAAAACGCGCGCAATTTATGCATAAATCAAATTCATTTTATGCATAAAATAAAACACATCTTTTCGGCTGTGCGCAGAAAGGCCCGCAACCCCTCATGAAATGAGGCGTGGATGCGATATATGAATAATTGAAGTATCTTTGTAATGCGCTCATTGGGAGCGAATCAGCGACATTGTTACTAACCCATTTTCCCATCTCCTTATTGTTGGTTTATGAAATATGGATTTATTAAGGTGGCTTCGGCGGTTCCTTTCCTCGAAGTGGCCAATTGCGATTATAATGTGGAACGCATCGAAAAAATGGTTTTCGATGCCGACCACCAAGGTGTAGAAATCATTGCTTTTCCCGAACTCAGTATTACCGGTTATACTTGCGGCGACCTCTTTTTGCAGCCCTATCTAATAGAAAAGGCAGAGGAAGCTCTGGTGCGCTTGGTGCAGCGCACGGCCGAAACCGATGTGATGGTATTCGTGGGTATGCCGGTGCGTGTGGAGGAAAAGCTCTTCAATGCCGCCGTGGCTTTTCAGCACGGCAAGATGCTGGGTGCAATCCCCAAGACTTATTTGCCCAATTATCGCGAGTTTATGGAAAAACGGTGGTTCTCGCCGGCCAAAGACTTGCAGTTTTCCATTGCCAATATTGCCGGCTTCGAGGTTCCCATCGGTCATAATATCATCTTCCGTTCGGGCACCGTGGGCATCGGTATAGAAATCTGTGAAGATATGTGGACACCCTATACACCGGGCACGCGTCTAGGATTGTATGGCGCGCAAATTATCTTCAACCTTTCGGCCAGCAATGAGAATGCGGGTAAACACAGCTATCTGCGCTCGCTTATCAGCGGCCTCTCTTCGCAGGGTATCTACGGCTATGTGTACTCTTCTTGCGGTTACGGCGAGAGTTCGGGCGATGTGGTTTTTACCGGCAAGGGTTTCATAGCTGAATGTGGCGAAATCGTGGAGGAAATGGAGCGGTTCGACTATAGTGAGCGGATGATTGTGAGCGATATCGATGTGAGCCGCATTCAAACCGAACGCTTGATTAATAGCAGTTTCAAGGCTGCCGTTTCCAACTTTACGGATACCGACCTTACCGAAATTCCTTTTACATTACGCTCGGCCGAAGAGTCTGCACCCATTACGCGCACCGTGGAGCGCAATCCGTTTATGCCCGATACGCCTCAGCGCGATGAGCGCAGCCGTGAGATATTCAATATCCAAATCAGCGGCATGGCACAGCGGTTCCGTCACATGAAGGCCGACCACGCCGTTATCGGCATCAGCGGAGGACTGGACTCTACACTGGCCTTATTGGCCACGGTGGGCACTTTCGACTTCCTGGGCTTGGATCGTAAGGGCATCGTGGCGGTTACGATGCCGGGCTTCGGTACTTCGGGACGCACATTGAAGCAAGCCAAAGACCTGATGCGTCTGTTGGGTGTTACTTCCATGGAAATAGATATTACGGAAGCATGTCATCTGCACTTCCGTCAAATCGGTCACGATCCGAAGGTGCACAATGGCGTATTCGAAAATACGCAGGCACGCGAGCGCACTCAGATTTTGATGGATTTGGCCAATATGTACAATGCTCCCGTGGTGGGCACGGGCGACCTCTCGGAGCTGGCTTTGGGCTGGTGTACATTCAACGGCGACCAGATGAGTATGTATGGTATCAATGCCGGTCTGCCCAAAACTTCGGTGCAGATACTCGTTCACTATCTGGCACGCACCAATCGCTTTGGCGAAGACGTTTCGGATACACTGCGTGCCGTGCTGGAAACGCCCATCAGCCCGGAGCTGAAACCCGGTGTACAGGAAACCGAAAGTTTGGTGGGTCCGTATGAATTGCACGACTTTTTCATTTTCCATTTCATGCACAATTCGTTTTCTCCCGAAAAGATTTTCTATCTTGCGGAAGTTGCGTTTAAGGGAGATTATACGCGTGCCGAAATCAAACGCTGGATGTTGGTGTTTTTCCGCCGTTTCTTCTCTCAGCAGTTCAAACGCAATGCCATGCCCGAAGGGCCTAAGGTAAGCCGTATCAGCCTGTCTCCCCGAGGCGAATGGCACATGATCAGCGATGCTCATAGTGCCATGTGGATCAAAGATATAGAGGCTCTGCCCGAATAGGCTTCATAACGCAGCTTTGGGCTTCGGTTTATCGTTTTTTTGATTATTAATCAATCTTATATTTATGCTTATGCGATTTAGACATGTACTTTTGGCCGGATTACTGGCTGTGACTTCTGTGGTCACCACTTCTGCTCAGTATTATCTGGGCAATGATAATCACGGGGTGAGCCTGAGTGGTTTTATTCAGGGCGATTTTACCTCTCGATTTGGCAAAGATGTGGAAACCCAAAACTCTTTCTTCATGCGCCGTGCCATCTTTGTGGCTAATGCACAAATCACTGACCGCTGGACGGCTTTGGCTGTGCTGGAATGCTCCAAAGGATTTAAACCTCTGGATGTGCTCACTCAATATTCCTTTTCCAAAGGTCTGAATATCAAAGTAGGACAATTCAAAAGCCCCGTGGGTTGGGAAAATCAATTCAGCCCTGCCACCAACGAATTGTTGGGCGGATCCATCGTGACCAATTACATTGTTGGTTCGGATTTATCCAATCCGTATTACTATGGTAATACCGGTCGTGACATCGGTGTGGAACTTAACGGCGAACTCTTCCGTGGACTTGTGGCTTATCGTTTGGACTTGCTCAATGGCAGCGGCATCAATCGTATGGATAACAATGCCGAGAAATCTTTCGGTGGCAGTCTGACCATTCGTCCGTTCGAGGGCTTGGCTCTGAATGGTAGCGCTCTCTATGGCAAAATCGACTATCAGACCAACGTTGCCGGCAAAGCAATCAAGGAAAACCGTTTACAAGCCGGTGGCGCCGTGGATTACAGGCATCAGTATTTCGATATGCGTGGCGAAGCGCTCTTCCTGCGTATGGGTGACATCAAGACACAAGGTTACAGCGGAACAGCCGTGGCTCACGTATGCAGCTATGCCGATTTGGTGGGAGCATATGAATATCTGAGCTATGATAAGGATAGCTACCGCTCCAATATCGTGGGTGGCGTGGCCATACACCTGAACAAACGCTGCAAGCTGAGCACGCAGTATATCTATGACCTTACAGCCAATAAGGCGTTAGATACCCGCATGACCGCTCACAATGTATTGGCTCAATTGCAAGTAATGCTCTAATAAGAACCTATTATTGAGTCTTATAAAAACAGAGCCGCCTGTCCGGAAATGGGGCAGGCGGCTTTTGTTTGTATGGATTATTCGGGAAGCACCTTTCCGAGCAATTCTTCGAAATACTCGCCACGAGTAATCTCGCCGTTTTTCACCGCCACAGCTTCTATTTGGCCGTATGCGGATATTTCGCCGTTTTCGGTAAAAATGTATTGGTCGAAGATAAGGCGCGGTCCTTTGAGGTGGCAATTCAAACTGCTGGTAAAGCGATTGCCACTACGCAGCGACTTTTTGTATGTGATGGAAACTTTATAGACGAAAGCGTCTATACCGGCATCGTGCAGACGAGCAAAGTTATCGCCCAGTGATTCCAGAAATTCGTGCCGCGTATGCTCCATATAGTGCTGATAGTTGGCATTGTTTACCACACCTTGGAGGTCGCATTCATAATCGCGAACCTTCATGTCTAAGCTGAATAAAAAATCGGTTGGGGTTTTCATAAAAAGGTTGTTAAGTTATTATTTTGAATTAAAAAAAATAATTAGCTGATGTGTAACGGTCGTTCACGGAAGTGATAGACCTTATCGCCCGGGCGCACTTTTTCCGGCACCGGAATAGAGATAACCTGGCCTTTCACGGCCTGCTCCACCGGTTTAAGGTCGTAACGAATTTCCTTCAGTTCCATCTGGATAACACCGGTGGTGGGGCCCGTGATAAGGACTTCGTTGCCCACAACGAGCTGCTCCGCCTGCATTTCCACCTCTGCCACACCGATGTTGCTGAAGTATTTGTTCACCTTGCCCACGTGGATTTTTTCGTGGGTGGCATCCGAGCCGTAGCGTGCCGTCCATTCGCCCAGTCTTTGACCTCCGTAATAGCCGTCCCAGAAACCACGATTGAAAACCGAAGCAAGGCGACGATTCCATTCCTCCGTATCGGTTTCTTCGAATCGGCCCTGGCAATAGGCTTGCAGGGCTTCCTTGTAGGCTTTGACCACTGTATAGACATATTCGGGACCACGTGCACGTCCTTCTATCTTGAAGACTCGCACTCCGGCATCAATCATTTTATTGATAAAATGGATGGTCTTGAGGTCTTTGGGTGACATGATATATTGGTTTTCAACATCCAGCTCCAATCCCGTTTCCTTGTCACGTACAGTATAGGCACGGCGGCATATTTGCCCGCATGCTCCTCGATTGGCACTGCTGTTCAGCTCATGCAGGCTGAGGTAGCACTTGCCGCTTACTGCCATACAGAGAGCACCATGTGCAAACATTTCGATGCGCACCGGTTCGCCTTTGGGGCCGCATATCTTTTCCTCTTCGATGGCACGATGGATATGCAGCACCTGATTCAGGTTTAACTCACGTGCCAGCACCGCCACGTCGGCAAATTGGGCATAGAAACGCAGTGACTCCACGTTGCAGATATTTAGCTGTGTGGATAGATGCACTTCCACTCCCGTTTGGCGGGCATAGAGCATGGCTGCTACATCGCTGGCAATGATGGCGGTGATGCCTGCCTGTTTTGCCTCGTCGATGATTTGGTGCATCAGGGCAATATCGTTATCATAGATAATGGTATTGACCGTGAGATACGTTTTCACTCCCGCCTCCGAACAAATGTGGCAGATGCGGTGCATATCTTCCGTGGTAAAATTGTTGGCAGATCGTGCGCGCATATTCAGCCCTTCGATGCCAAAATATACCGAATCGGTTCCCGCTTTGATGGCAGCCATTAGCGATTCGTAGCTCCCCACGGGAGCCATGATTTCAAGGTCACTTATCTGTATGTTCTGTTCATTCATCATGTCAAATTAGTAGGTGAGGGTGAGGATAACGATTTCGCTACGCGTACCGATGCGGAAAGGCGGGGCAGCCGAGCCATAACCGCTACTGACATAGAGGTGGCTGTTGCCACGGTGCAGATAGCCGTAGGTGCGTTGGCCATAGCGCATATATACTAATGCCGTGAAGGGTATCATCTGTCCACTATGCGTATGTCCGCAGAGAGCCAGATTGATGTGTTCCATCTCCAAACTGTCTGTTTCGGTTGGCTGATGATCCAGCAATAGCGTGGTTCGGTTCGAACGATTTTCCACTCGGCTCATCAGTTCGGGCAATGGCAGACGTGCCTTATTTACCCGGTCATCACGCCCCACAAGGCAAAGTCGCTCATCCACCGGATAGACAATGCTGTCGCACAGCAAAATGCCGCCCACATCGCTAATCCATTGCTGCTTGTCTGTAGTATTCCCCCGATACTCGTGATTACCGAGGATATAGTATTTGCCGTATGGAGCCTGCAATTCGTCACGCAGCAGGCGCATGATTTCGGGATGGCGGGCAAATTCCACCCGGTGGTCCATCATGTCCCCTCCAATCAAAATCAGTTCCGGCTTCTCCGCCATGGTCATCTGCACCATGCGCTGCACATCCTCCACCCGAATGTTTTCTCCGATGTGAATATCCGAAATGAAAGCTGCGCGCAGCCTACGCGGAGCTTCGGTACTGCCCGGTTTGCGAATATCCAAACTAAGCGGTACGATATGCGGTTCATGCACATTCCGGTTACCTCGGTGAATGGCGGCAACAGTTGTGGCTGTAGCACTCGCTATCAGCAGGGAGATGAATATTTTGAAACCCAAGGGGTGGTCGGCGTCGAACGAACGACCATACCGACGCCGATGCAGGTGCAGCAGCAGGTGCCCCACGGCACACCACAACGCTACGATGCCCAATATAAAAGTTAGCAGATTAGCGGTAAGGATAATGCACCCGAACCAATCGATGGGCAGCAGTTTGAGCATGAAATCCGTTATTCCCAAGGTATAGAGTGCAGCCCCCATCAACCAAATAATGCGCAGCAGTATCCTGGGCCATGCGATGCGAGGTATGGCACGGCGCAAACCGAAAAGGAGATAGCCCACGAAAAGGCTTTGCAGGAGTAGAGCCGGAAAGAAAAAACGCATAGGACAATCAGACTTCTTTTTGCATTTGTCTAAATTTGTGGACACAGATAAAGCCCATCACAATGGATAGTATGCCGCTCATGCTGTCCGATATGGGTAATGCCAGCCATACGCCGGTGATATTCTGTGTTAAGGCCGGAATGAATAGCAGCAGAGGCAATAGGAAAATCACTTGGCGCGAAGCACTCAGCAGCAATGCCTTGCCGGCCAAACCGATGCTCTGAAAGAGCTGCGTGGTGGTAATCTGAATACCCACGAATACAAATCCCCACATAGATAGTCGGACAGCGGTGACGGTGTAATCTATAAGCATATTGCTATCTGTGAAGAGTCGGGTAAGGGCGTTCGGGAAAATCATGGTGATAATCATAGTGCCGGCAGCCACGCCTATATTAAAGCGCATACATTTGCCGAAAGTTTCCAGCAGACGGTCATAGCGTTTCGCTCCATAATTATAACCCACAATGGGTTGCATACCTTGCGCCACACCCATGATAAACATCACGCCCACCACCGCAAAACTATTCATGATGCCGAAGGAGGCTATGGCTATATCCGCTTCTTCGGGCGTTGCGGCATAGCCCACAAATGAGCGGTTAATCACGGCATTCACCCCACTGCTCAACAGCTGCATCAAAAAAGGAGCCACTCCGATGGAGAGAATATCCAGACTTTCGCTCCATGACAACTTCATGGCAGAGCGATGGAAACGCACAAGACTCTTGCGGTCGAAAAAATGGCTCATCACCCAAGTGGCAGAAACTGCCGTTCCAATCACCGTGGCCCATGCTGCTCCACGGATGCCCCAGCCGAAGCCGAAGATAAAGATAGCATCCAGTATCGTATTGACCACCGCACCGATAATCATGGTCCACATAGCTTTGCGCGGATAGCCGGAGGCTCGCATGATGGCATTATAGCCGAAGCTCAGTGTCATCAGCGCATTGGCGGGAACCACAATTTGCAGATATTCCATGGCATAAGGCAGCGTGCGCTCGCTGGCACCGAAAGCCATTAGTAGCGGTTTCATCCAAATCAGTGTGGGCACAATGCAGAGGATTTGTGTGATGGTTGTCAGGATGATGGCATTGCCCAAAATGGCATCCGCCTTGCCACGTTCGTGTCTGCCCAAATAGATGGATACACGTGCCGAGGCACCTGCACCGATCAGCATCCCGAAGGCTTGCAGAAAAATCAGGATGGGGAAGCAGATGGTAAGCCCGGCGATGGCATATTCGCCGGCTCCCTGGCCAATAAACATGCGGTCTACGATATTATAGAGCGCATTGACCAACGTACCGATTACAGCCGGCACGGCATAATGCACCAGCAACGAGCCTATTTTTTCATGCTCCAGACGATGTGCACGCTCTATGACGTTGGTGCTATTTTGCGGATTTGTATTCATTGATGGTTTCTTTCTTGTGCAAAGATAATCAAGAGTCGTAGTATAAATAAAAAAAACCAATCAAAAGGCGAACGTGCCGATGGTCGGGGTAACGCCTCTTGATTGGAAAAAATTCATTATGAAAACTACTTCGCTCTTCCTCTTGGACTTGAACCAAGGACCCTCTGATTAACAGTCAGATGCTCTAACCAACTGAGCTAAGGAAGAATTTGCTTAAACATCCGTTTTGTTGAAAAACTTCGCTCTTCCTCTTGGACTTGAACCAAGGACCCCCTGATTAACAGTCAGATGCTCTAACCAACTGAGCTAAGGAAGAATT
>CAMFNC010000055.1 GCA_945965245.1 uncultured Porphyromonas sp.
TCAATTTGTGTATAAATTTTTCGGCACGCCGCAATCGCTTATTTGAAGGACTTTTTTAATGAGATGGAAATGGGGATGGATTGGGAAAACTTTTTTATCTTTGCGCTTCGAAAGCGAATTGGTATCTTGGCCGAGTGGTTAGGCAACGGTCTGCAAAACCGTGTACGGCAGTTCGAATCTGCCAGGTACCTCCGGAAGAAGTACATCAAGCTGTTTTTATGCCTTCGGCATCTGAACAGCTTTTTTAGTGTATAGTTGTGCAACTCTTTTTTTTAGGCTAATTTTGTAGCCTTTAAGGTCAAAAACATGACCTTAACAGTGGCAGAAAGACTATTAACAGAAATAAACAAGAAGTAATACAGATGAATGTATCTATTGAAAATCTGAACGAAGCCGAAGCCGTTCTGACGGTGAATATCAAAGGCGAAGATTATGCCGAAAAGGTAGAAAAAACACTTCGTGATTATCGTCGTCGTGCAGATATTAAAGGTTTCCGCAAAGGGCAGGCTCCTCTGGGCATGATCAAGAAAATGTATGGTCAGGCCATCAAAGCCGAGCAGATTAACCGCACGCTGAACCAAGCTATCGGCGACTATCTGCAAGAAAACAAAATTGCCATCCTGGGTGCTCCCATGGAATGTGAAAACGAACCGACATTGGATTTTGAAAAAGACGAAGATTTTGTTTTCAGATTTGATTTGGCTCTTGAGCCGCAGTTGGTCGTTGAGCTGGATAAGAAGGATAAGCTGCCGTTCTATCACATCGAAGCCACTGAAGAGATGGTAAATGGTCAGGTGGAACAAATGCGCAGCAGCCTGGGTACTTCTTCCGAAGCGGAAGTTTCTGTGGAGGGTGACGTTATCTATGGCCACCTGGTGCAGCTGGAAGGTGATACTCCCATGGTAGATGGTGTGGAAGTGGAGCAGGCCGTTCTATTGCCCCAATATATCAAGGATGAGGGTATCCGTGCCCGCTTTGTGGGCGTCCATGTGGGTGATGCCGTAGTATTCGAGCCATATAAGGCCTATCAAGGCAATGAGGTAGAAATCGGCTCTTTCCTCCATGTGGATAAGTCAAAGGCCGCCGAATTCGAAGGTAAAAACTTCGAAATGAAGATTTCGACCATCAAACATCATGAACCTGCAGCTTTGGATGAGGCATTCTATAAAGCCGCTTTCGGCGAAAATACTCCTATCAATAGCGAAGAAGCTGTGCGCGCCGAGGTAAAACGCAGCTTCGATGAGCAACTGAAGTCCGAAAGCGACTACAAGTTCCTCGTAGATATGCGTGCCCATTTGCTGGAAAAGGTGGGCGAACCCAAGTTTGCCGAAAAGACACTGAAACGTTGGTTGAAATCTCGCGATGAAAAGCGTACGGACGAGGATGTGGAGCGTGAATATCCGGCCATGATTAAGGATCTGACCTATCACTTGATCCATGCCAAGTTGGAAGAACGCTACGAAATCAAGGTGAGCGAAGAGGAAATCATGCAGTATGCTGTGCTGGTGGCCAAAAATCAGTTTGCACAATATGGCATGAATACTGTGCCCAACGATATGCTGGAAAAGTATGCCAAGAGTATGCTGGAAAAAGAAGAAACTCGCTATAATCTCTCATCTCGCGTAGCCGAAAACAAGGTGGCTCAAGCCGTTCGCGAATGTGTATCTTTGGATGAAAAGACCGTTAGCTGGGATGAATTCCGCACAATTATGGATGGAGCCGAGGCGTAACTCCTCCCTCCGATAATCTATATGGATACCAAAGACCCGATACGTGCCTTGTGGCCGTTCGGGTCTTCTTTCTTTTTGCCCCTCAGAGATGCAACCGGGAAGATTTTTGCATTTTAGCAGAACATAAGTGGCTGAATTAGAAAAAGAAATGCTATCTTTGTCCCCGATTTTTAGCCATATAATGTCTAACGATTAACAAAAAACGAGTAAATTAACTTAATGGAAAACTTAAAAAACATTCGTCCTTTGGAAGATTTCAACTGGGACGAGTTCGAAGCCGGCAGTGCATTGAACGCCGAAAGCCGTAAAGCTCAAGAAGATGCTTACGACAACACCATGAACGCTATCTGCGAAGGCGAAGTAATCATGGGTAAAGTAACCAAGATTGGCAAACGCGAAGTGTTGGTTAATGTCGGTTTCAAGAGCGAGGGTGCGATTGCAGCCTCGGAATTCCGCTACAATCCCGAATTGCAAGTAGGCGATGAAGTGGAAGTATTTATCGAAAACCAAGAAGACCGTCGTGGTCAGTTGGTTCTTTCACACCGCAAAGCGCGTGCTTCACGCTCATGGGAACGTGTAAACGAAGCGATGGAAAAAGACGAGATTATCAAGGGTTACATCAAATGCCGTACCAAGGGTGGTATGATCGTGGATATCTTTGGTATCGAAGCATTCTTGCCCGGTTCACAAATCGACGTGCGTCCTATTCGCGACTACGACGTTTATGTGGATAAGACTATGGAATTCAAGATTGTTAAAATCAATCAAGAATATAAAAACGTTGTTGTTTCTCACAAAGTGCTCATCGAAGCCGAACTCGAACAACAAAAGAAAGAAATCATCGGTAAGCTCGAAAAGGGTCAGGTACTCGAAGGCGTGGTTAAGAATGTTACCTCTTACGGCGTATTCATCGACTTGGGCGGCGTAGATGGTTTGATTCACATCACAGACCTCTCTTGGGGTCGTGTGGCTCACCCCAACGAAGTGGTGGAATTGGATCAGAAACTCAATGTGGTTATCTTGGACTTCGATGAACAGAAAAAGCGTATCGCTTTGGGTCTGAAGCAACTCACTCCACACCCCTGGGACTCTTTGGATGCCGACCTCAAAGTGGGTGACAAGGTAAAAGGTACGGTGGTGGTAATGGCCGATTACGGTGCATTCGTAGAAATCGCTCCGGGTGTGGAAGGCTTGATTCACGTATCTGAAATGTCTTGGACGCAGCATCACCTGCGCAGTGCTCAGGACTTCCTGAAAGTGGGCGACGAAATCGAAGCCGTGATATTGACTCTGGATCGCGACGAGCGCAAGATGAGTCTCGGTCTCAAGCAACTGAAGCAAGATCCCTGGGAGGGTGTGGAAGAACGTTATCCCGTGGGTTCACGTCACACTGCCAAGGTGCGTAACTTCACTAACTTCGGTGTGTTCGTAGAAATCGAAGAAGGCGTGGATGGTCTAGTACACATCTCCGACCTTTCCTGGACCAAGAAGATCAAACACCCCAGCGAGTTTACTCAAGTGGGCGCCGAAATGGAAGTGGTAGTGCTCGAAATCGATAAAGAAAACCGCCGTTTGAGCCTGGGTCACAAGCAGCTGGAAGAAAATCCCTGGGATGTGTTCGAAACAGTATTTAAGGTGGGTAGCATCCAAGAAGGTACCATCATCGAACTGATGGACAAGGGTGCTGTGGTTTCTCTGCCCTATGGCGTGGAAGGCTTTGCCACTCCCAAACACTTGGTAAAAGAAGATGGCTCACAGGCTCAGTTGGAAGAAAAATTACCCTTCAAGGTGATTGAATTCAACAAGGATGCCAAGCGTATCATCGTATCTCACAGCCGTGTGTTCGAAGACGAACAGCGTGCTGCTGCCAAGCAGGAAAAGGCCGAAAATCAGGCTCAGAAAGAAGTCTCTAAGAATGCCGTAGCGGCTTCTAATGCATCTAACCAAGAAAAAGCCACTTTGGGCGACTTGGACGAACTGGCTGCATTGAAAGAAAAACTTTCCGGCAACTAATTCGAAATGCCGGCTGCCATCCGGCAGTGGTTGAAATACAAATTAAAAGCCTCGATTCCCCCTGGAGTCGAGGCTTTTTATATACAAAACAGATGTATTTTACTCTTTTCTATGCTTTTAAGTCAATAGAGGATTATTAGATGCTGTTAGTTTCGTATATTTGTAAAATTCTTGAAAAAGATTTTTTAATGACAAAATCTAATCATTAACACTTATATCTTTACAATCAAATGGAGTCACAGAACCACAATTTTCGCATTGAAAGCGATTTGATCGGTGAACGTCAGATCCCCGCAGACAAACTCTACGGTGTACAAACCTTACGCGGTATCGAAAACTTCCGCATCAGCAATTTCTTGTTGAGTGATTACCCTCTCTTTATTCACGGTTTAGCTTGGACCAAAGAGGCTGCCGCTATAGCCAATCATCGTTTGGGCATCATCAACGATGAGCAGAAAAAGGGTATTGTGCAGGCTTGCGAAGAAATTTTGGCAGGACAGCACCATGAATTTTTCCCTGTGGATATGATTCAGGGAGGCGCCGGCACCACCACCAACATGAATGCCAATGAGGTAATCTGCAACCGTGCTTTGCAGATTATGGGGCATAACCCCGGTGAATTCAAATACCTCTCTCCCAATGACCATGTAAACGGTGAGCAATCTACCAATGACGCATATCCCACAGCCATCCACTTGGGATTGTATGCATCTCACCTCCGCTTCCGTAAGCACTTGATTGAGTTAATTGACTCTCTGAAAGCCAAAGGCAAAGAGTTTGCTCATGTACTCAAGATGGGACGTACCCAACTTCAGGATGCCGTGCCCATGACTTTGGGACAGACCTTCAACGGCTTTGCCTCTATCCTCGAACAGGAATTGGGTAATCTGGACTATGCTGCCAAAGAGTTCCTGACGGTGAATATGGGTGCTACGGCCATTGGTACGGGTATCTGTGCCGAACCGGAGTATGCCGAATATGTAGTAGAGGCTCTGCGTCAAATTACCGGTTGGGAGGTGGAACTTTCTGCCGACTTGGTAGGCGCTACAAGCGATACTTCTGTAATGATTGGTTACAGCTCCGAGCTGAAACGTATTGCCGTAAAGGTAAATAAGATTTGTAATGACCTTCGTTTGATTAGCAGCGGTCCTCGTGCTGGTTTGAATGAAATTAATCTGCCTGCCATGCAGCCGGGTTCTTCTATCATGCCGGGTAAGGTGAACCCGGTTATCCCCGAAGTGATGAATCAGATTTGCTATAAGGTGATGGGTAACGACGTGTGCGTAACCATGGCTGGCGATGCAGCCCAGATGGAGCTTAACGCCATGGAACCCGTGATGGCACAATGCTGTTTCGAGTCTTTGGACATCATGGCCAACGGCTTTGATACGCTGCGCAGACTCTGTATCGATGGTATCGAAGCCAATGAAAAAGTTTGTGCCGATTACATCAAAAACAGCATTGGAATTGTTACAGCATTGAACCCCATCATCGGTTACAAGAATTCCACCAAGATAGCCAAGGAAGCTATGGAAACCGGTAAGGGAGTATACGAATTGGTATTGGAACATGATATTTTGGATAAGAAAGATTTGGATACCATTCTTTCTCCCGAAAATATGATTCGTCCGGTTAAACTGAATATCAAACCGAAGCACTAATATTGAGCGTAGTTTGCGGTAACCACGCTGCACGTTGGTGCTAATATAGAAAACGAAATGAAAAAGGATGTTTTATATCCGTTTATGGCATCGGTGCTAAGCCTGCTCTTAGCAGCGTGCAGTGTGGTTCCCCTTACGGGGCGCAGACAGTTGAATTTGGTCTCCGAACAGGAGATTGTGGCCTCCAGTCTTGTGCAGTATCGAGAGTTTATGCGCACGGCTCCGGTTAGCCGTAATGCTCAAAATACCCGACGAGTGGTCAATGTGGGCCGGCGCATAGCCGAAGCCACAAGCCGATATTTGCAGGCTAATGGCATGAACGACCGGCTGAAGAATTTGGCTTGGGAGTTTAATTTGGTGGAAAGCAATAAAATTAATGCTTTCTGTATGCCCGGTGGCAAGATTGTAGTCTATTCGGGTATCCTATCGCTTTTCGGGTCAGATGATGAATTAGCCGCAGTGGTGGCACATGAAGTGGCTCATGCCGTGGCTCGCCATAGCAATGAGCGCATCAGCAATGAATTGCTTAGGCAAATGGGTTCGCAGGTGCTTACACGTGCCGTGCTGGGACGTACTTCTTCCATTGGTTTGGCCAGAGTTATCAATCAGGCTTACGGATTGGGTTCGCAGGTACTTGTGTCTTTACCTTACAGTCGCAAACATGAATATGAGGCAGACCGCATCGGCATGATTTTCATGGCCATGGCAGGATATAATCCGGAAGGTGCAATCTCGTTGTGGAAGCGAATGTCTTCCGGCAAGGCAAATCAGTCAGATTTCTTGAGCACTCACCCCTCCGATCAGAAGCGTGTGGATGCTTTGATGGAATATTTGGGGCAGGCTCAATTGGTGTATCAAGGCAAAGTGGATGTGAGAAATCTCAATATTATCAGTCCCGATAAGAAAAGCGCCACCACTAAGACCACAAATGCGCAGACCAACGTGCGCACATCCGAAAAATGGCATTTCTAATCTCGAGAAATGGTTGAGAAACATCCGTTAGAACCATTTTTGCCATCGAATGCCAAGTTGCTGATGTTGGGGAGTTTTCCTCCTCCGCAGACACGATGGTCGATGATTTTTTATTACCCTAATTTTCAAAACGATATGTGGCGGATATTAGGGTATCTTTTCTTTTCCGATAAGCGATACTTCGAAGCTGACCAAGGTACCAGACAGTTTGATTACTATCGGGTGTCTGAATTTTGCAGTCGGGTGGGGATTGCTATTTCGGATGCGGCTCGTGAGGTTATCCGCCGTGGTGGAAATGCATCGGACAGCTTGTTGGAAGTAGTTACTCCCACAGATTTGCAGTCACTTTTCGGTCAAATTCCTCATTGCCGGGCATTGTGCGTTACGGGAGGTAAGGCGGCGGATACCATTGCAGCCATGCTGCCGGCATTAAAGCCGATACTCAAGAACAAGCAATCGCAATCGGAGTTCGATTTCATGGGTCGCTCTTTTCGATTTTATCGGATGCCCTCTTCTTCACGTGCTTACCCCAAATCCATCGAATGGAAAGCGGAAGCTTACCGACAGATGTTCGAGGAGTTGCAAATGTTATAATTAACGATTATTCTATACATATCAAATTCTTTTCTTATTCAATGAAAAAAATCCTACTCTCTTTCTTTTTATTGTGTGGTGTGGAGCTTCATGTGTATGCCCAGCAGCAATATTATCCTGCCGAAAATGAGCGGAGCCTTGTGCAGCGTGTGACCAAGTTGGAAAATAAAAGCAACAGACTCAAGGTCTTTCTGAACCTTCAAGGCGGTTTCGACAGTCAATGGAGTTCGCCAGCCTCGAATAACAGATATAATCATTTTAATGTGCGTCAGCTCCGAATGGAGGCCAAAGGCAATATCAACGAACGCTTTTCTTTCCATTGGCGTCAGCAGCTCAATCGTCCGAATACACCCGGGATGGACAATCTACCCTCTTCCATAGATATGGCATCCATTGGGGTCAAACTGAACGACCAATGGTCGCTTTTATTGGGCAAGCAGGCTGCAGCATACGGAGGTATCGAATATGATATGAACCCGATAGAAATCTATGAGTTTAGCGATATGAACTGGTATGTGCCGGCTTGCTTTATGACAGGTGCCAACCTCCGCTATCAGATAACCCCCGATCATCAGTTGCAGATGCAGGTGCTGAATGGCTTGAATCATGGTTTCAACAGTGTTTTCAGCGTGGGCTATGATGCAAGCATCGAACCGTCAAAATTACCCTTGATGTATGCTTTGAATTGGAATGGTAATCTCTTTGACAATCTGCTGCAAACTCGTTGGTCTGCATCCCTGTTTTCGGAGAGCAACAAGCATAAGCAGCTGTATTTTGCTGCGGGTAATCAGATAAATTTCTCCCGAGAGTTCAATATGTTTGTGGACTTGATGTATTCGCGTGATGAATTGGATAGCCGTGGTGTGGTGAGCGGTCTGGTGCAAAAAACCTTCAATCATGCCGATTTCTATTCCATTCCGAATGTAGATTACTTCAGTGTGGTGGCCAAAGCCAATTTCCGTTTCCTGCCTCGCTGGAACTGGTTTGTGAAAGGAATGTATGAAACGGCTTCGGTAAGCAAGGCTTCTACTCTGAAGGGTAGCGAAATAGCCACTGGAAAGTATTCTACTTCATTGGGATATTACACCGGTCTGGAATACTACCCCATGCAACACAGCAACATGCACTTCTTCCTGACCTACATCGGACGTAGTCATAAGTATGATGCCAAAGTGCATCATGTGTCTAACTATGATACGAATAGGATATCATTGGGTATCATTTATCAAATTCCGGTTTTTTAATCTTTTCTAAATTCGGAGCCGGTAGCGCTCCTTCGTATTTCCTCGAAATGGTTCTCTGCAAGCAG
>CAMFNC010000056.1 GCA_945965245.1 uncultured Porphyromonas sp.
CGAAGGTAAGGTAGCAACCATCGATGTTTTCTCCACCGGTGGTGACAAGGCATTTAGCACACTGAATACTGATTTCTTCCAGAATGCTCCGGATCCTGTTTATTACGTAAAAGCTTGGGTAGCCTCTCCGGGCAATCAAACCATGGCATTGATGCTGAACCGTAACGGCTTGAACGGCTTTACCATTGGTCAGGCTGTCGATTATATCTATGGTACAGGTGTGGCTGCCGATATCGATAAGATGATTGTGGAAGACGCTTTCATGATGACTTCCAAGGTGGAAGCTAAGTCTATTCAACCCGGCATATCTCAGACCACGGCCGATGCCAACCCCGGTACAATCAATGAAGCACACAACCAATTCGGTTTTGATGTGGAGCGTGTGGTATCTCAGGGTATGGTGGTTAAAGCAGCCACTTTGAAGACCACTACGGAAGATAATCTGGGCGACATTGAGACTACTTCTCTGAAGTATGCTGCCGTAAACGGTGCTGCCAAAACTTACGTCTTTGCCAACTATGCCGGCAAGCGTCAAATGACAGATGATATCAATAAAAACAATGAGTATGAAGGTTATAAATCTGCCATCGATGCCGAATTCCCGACATTTGCCGATGCCAAATTACCTTCTGCCGTAACCGGTAAATTGATTCGTCTGGGTAATCTGGGTGCCCTTTCCGCTCAAGGTAAATATGCTGCCAAAGATATTGAAGATTTGGCTGCGGCTAAAACCAAGCCCGGTATCTATTTCTTCGAAAACTCAGTAAATCAAAGTTCTCTGACCAGCGATAATAAGAGAGATGGTGGTTTCTATCGTTTGGCTTATGCCAAGGTTTATGTTAAGTTCCAGCCGAAAACGGTTTATTTCTGGGATGGTACGACCATGAAAGCTTTGACTTATACCGAATTGCTGACCAAGAATGCTACCGGTACTTTCTACAAAGGTGAACAAGACGGTGTTCTCTATGCCGACAAAGCCTCTGCCAAGAAATCTACTATCGCTCCGGATCAGGCTGCATTCACCTATAAAGATGGTAAGTGTGCTTATCGTGCTCTGTGGAACCGTCAAGAAAATACTGCTCTGAAGTCCGTTGTCAATGCCAACACTCGTCGTAACAATATTTACGTATTGGAAGTAGCAGGCTTCAAGACTTTGGGTATGCCTTGGGATTCATCAGACCCCCAAGACCCCAACCTGCCCAAACCCAACGATCCCGATGAACCCAATCCTGGCAACGGCCCCGACGATCCCAACATCGAAAAGCAGGATACTTATATGCGCGTTCAGGCCAAGATTTTGCCTTGGAACAAAGTTTCTCGCAACAATATTATTCTCGACTAATCTCTCTCTCCTGACATAGTTTTTTGAATTCAATCAAAAAATCGTGAATCATTTTCAATCCTGCCTGCTGCCTCGCATCGGGGGCAGTGGGTGGGCATTGAAAACACGATTAATCATTTATACTTAATCACAATGAAGTTTTATCGAACCTCTGCCATCGTGGCACTGTTTTTGGCTGTGCTGTTTTTTGCGGCTTGCAATTGTGCCGTCTATGACTCGCTCAAAGATTGTCCACAGGGAGTGGCTTTTCGCTTTGCCTCCAAAACGCCATGCGGCGATGTGCTGAAATTGGACAAACTGAAACAGCTCCACGTACAGGTGTATAATTCCAAAGGGGAATTTGTGCAGCAGTTCGACGAAAAAGACATCACCGTGACACCGGATTACGTGCTCACGATACCTTTTTATGCCCCCGGCGACAAATATTCATTTGTTTTTTGGGGAATGCAAAACGATAAGGCCTATAAGCTGAATCGTAAATATCTGGAACTGGACACCAAGTTCCGTGCCGAAGACAATACATTGATGGCAATCCAACTGCCCGCACTCTTTTATGGTGCATTCCATAATTATCTGAATATAGACAAGAGTGAGCTGGGCACACAGATAGATACACTGGCGGTGAACATGCTGCCGTATAGCTATCCCCTCAATATGAGAATTCAAGGGCTGGACCCGAACAAACAATATACCGTGGAGATAGCCGACACCAATATTCGATTTGATTGGAATGGTCAGGTGGTGGATAAACCGGTAACCTACGTGTGCGATGCCAATAAAAAAGGCGAGTTGCAAGTGGTTACGCTGGATGTGATGCGTCTGGTGCGCCCCACCAATGCTATAATCCGCATCAAAGAAAAAACCACCGGGCAGGTGGTTTATACCTTGCCCATGGAACAGGCTCTCCAAGACATAGAAAAAGATACGCATCAGGAAATCAAGCCGGACTGCGTACATCGTATAGACATTGATCTTACGCTGAAACCGGATCCCGAAAATAAGGATACCTATATGGCTATAGCCGGGCGTATCCTGAATTGGAATATGGTATTTCGCGAAATAATTCTCTAACCGAGACCTTACTTTTCCTCACTCTATATCAATGATGATGAAACGAAACTATAGATATCTGCTGATGGCTCTCCTCATGGGAGGCATTATGCTCACGAGCTGTATCCAAGATAAAGATGAGCCGTGCCCGGACAACCAAGGTAAGGTGCATCTGAGTTTTGCCATAGCCATGCCCGGTTACGGTCAAAAAGCCAATGCCAAATCCATGCGAGGTGCAGATGATGTGACACATGGCGTGAAAGCCGCCACTCCCGAAGAATCCCGGATAAACAACTTCTGGGTACTTATGTTCAAGAAGAACGAATCCGACCCCGGAGCTAGCGTTTGTGAATATGTGGCACGTTTCGATTTGGGCACGAATGGCGATATCAATCTTACCGGTCCGCATCCCGAGTTGGATAATTATTACCAGACACCCGTCAAGTTGATGGACCCTGGCAAATATATTTTGGTGGTGGCTGCCAACACGGTGCAGTATGTGGAGTCCAAAGACGGAGAAATGGATTTGATTACCACTGGCAGCACCTTAGAGGAACACAAGGGTAGAACCTATGATAGCTTTAAGGGATATTTGAATTGGGCTTTGTGGATTCAAGATGGAGTGGACAATAGTGATAAGAACCTACGGGCTAATCGTGGACTGCCGGCGGTCAAGATAGATGAAGATTTCGTTTTGCCTCCGGGATATTATTCAAAGTCTGCACCCTATGTTGTGAAGTTGGATTTGCAGCGTCCGCTCAGTAAATTGCAGGTGTATATAAGTAATGTGGACGAACTAGGCAATCCCATTGTCAATAGCTATTCTTATCGTCTCACCAGCATTAAAATAAAGAATACGGCTGTGATTTATAACTGTGGCATCTTCAATGCATTCCGAAAGGTGCAGTATGGTAGTAATTTTACGGGCCGAAGACCACTGGTAAAAGACATCGATCTGATGGCAGCTGCATTCCAACCGAAATTCGACAACATCACTTTGCTGAGTGGGGCAGACGGCTTCAAAGACCAGACATTGCCCAAGGAGACATTGCTTTTGAGTCACTATATGGCACCTTGGAATTTTGAAAACATGTCACCTGTATTTGATCAAAACACTCCGGATGCCGGAGGTAACTTCACCCATGCAACGGCTGTGGAACTGACATTTGAGCACAAGAATAATCATCAGACCCAAACTTATACGATTCCGCTGTTTGACAAAGTAAATCCCACGGATGCTCCGGATCACAATATCAAACCTCATACCTTGTATGAGTTGTATTTGACATTCAAGGGTAGGGAAATGGATACTAAGTTGATAATCAATGCAGAAATAAAGCCTTGGGTACCTGTGGACCAAATGCCGAAACTGTAAATGGTGAGCGAGTTATTTGAAAAATCTATGTATCTGAACGTAAATTAACGGCTATGAATATATCATTCAAAAAAATATCCATCCTGGCAAGTCTTCTTGCCTTGGCATCTCTGGTACTGCTGGCGTCGGGTTTATACTCATGTCGCGGCGATGAATTGATGCAGGCACCTCGCCCCGATGACGGTACTCACTCGGCTCAAATCGAAACCACGGATTCCATTCGTCTGCGTGTGGCATTTACAGGCGATGACGATGCTCATCCTGGAATAGCCTCCGAGAAGCACGACGGTCTTGCGCCGGGAAGCGGCGAAGTACCTGCGTTCGTGATCTTCGTACGCGATGGCGAAGCCAAAGACGGAGCGACCATTATCTACAGTAAACTGCTGCCGTTTAAAGCCACTGCCAATAAAAACATCTTCGAGTCTGCAGAAAAAATTCCCATCACGCAAGGCAAGAAAACCATCTATGCGCTTTACTATCCGGTGAAATTGGATGCTACGGTGGATATTAAAAAAGCGAGAAGCGGAGGAGAAGCAGCCATGAGCAATGATGGATGGAATTTTATCTCATCGGCAACCACTCCGACAGCTGCTCAAAATGTAAACTTTGATGATTTCCTTTATGATGAGTGGAAAGATAACGAAAAGCGCATCATTTTTCCCATCATCCCTTATAAAGGTGTTTATGGTGGCACTTCGCATTGGAATTGGATTTCCACAATCACCTCATACGTTACCGACCAGAGCATCAATTACGATGCCATCAAGGCCTGGGGGCATGATAGCGACTACACCAACTACTGGCGTCCCAACAATGACGATGGTGTGACCAATTATACCGGTACCATGGATAAACTCGGTACCTCCGGAGCAAAGCCAAGTGGTGATTATGTGCAGAGTTTCGGCGATGAAACGAGAGATAACTGCATCCGCAGAAGCAATTGGGAATCGGTGGCTTATCTCAATAAATCCAATCTGCCGCATGTGTCTCTTGCTTCCGGTAGTTTGATACGTGAAATCACCACAGCGGATTTGGGCACCGACGTGACCATTACCGTGCCCGTATATCGAGATTATGCCCGGGTGCGCGTATTCATAGCCAAAGATGCCGATAAACCCATTAAGGAGGGTGGCACGGAAAAGTACCATATCGGCCTGCGAGGCGTGGGCTTTGTGAACATCCCCACACTGGCGGCTCCCGGTTTCCGCACTTCGGACAATTACGACGACAAGCGGGCGCACC
>CAMFNC010000057.1 GCA_945965245.1 uncultured Porphyromonas sp.
CGAGTGCGTGAATTGGCAGACAAGGTGGCTCCGAGCGATGCCAACGTGCTCATTACCGGCGAAAACGGCACGGGCAAGGAAATTCTGGCACGCTATATCCACTGTCAATCCGCTCGCAAAACGCAATCCATGGTTACGGTGGATATGGGCAGTCTGAGTGAAACGCTATTCGAAAGCGAACTATTCGGCCATGTACGTGGAGCCTTTACAGATGCCAAAACGGATAGGACAGGCAAATTTGAAGAGGCTCACGGCGGCACGCTGTTTTTGGATGAAATAGCCAATTTATCCCTGCCCATGCAGGCCAAACTGCTAACGGCACTCCAAAGCCGCACGGTGATGCGTGTGGGCAGCAATCAACCCACCCCCATAGACATTCGTCTGATAGCCGCCACCAATGCCAACATGAATGAGTCCATTGCCCAAGGTTTATTCCGCGAAGACCTCTACTATCGCATCAATACCATCTGCATAGAAATGCCTCCCCTGCGCCGCCGAGTGGAAGACATCGTGCCCATGGCGCAATTTTTCCTGACCCGATATAGCCGTAGATACAACCGTGGCGAACTGAAATTCAGCCCCGAATCGAAAGAAATGATGCGCCAATATACCTGGCCGGGCAATGTGCGTGAATTGCAGCACGCTGTGGAAAAAGCAGTGATTTTAAGCTCCGGCAGCATCGTGAAGATGGAGTCGCCCATGCAGGAAGCGCAGCCGCAGACCACTCCAGAACCATCCCAAGGAACAACATGGAGCGGTTCGCTGGAAGATATGGAGCGGCGCATGATTTCCGCTGCGATGAAGCGATTTGACGGCAATCTGTCCCAAGTGGCAGATGAATTGGGTATATCGCGCCCCACCCTATACAACAAACTGAAAAAGTACGAACTCTGATCTTCGCCCCCACCGATGAAAGGCAAATCCTCTCTACGTGCCCTCTGGCTGATTGTAGCCATCGTCTGCTCTGCGGTGCTGACCACGGTGCTGGTCATGAAGTGGCAACTGCTCTTTGCCCTCATCTCAGGCATCGTGCTTCTGGTCTGCTGCGTGATGCTCAATCACTGTTTCGTCAAAAACAGCCATTCGCTGGTCTTTTTGCTTAATGCCATGGAGCATAATGACTTCAGCCTGCGATTTTCGGAATACAATCGTGATGCTTATAGCCGTAATATCAATAAAATGCTCAATAAGATTAAAGAGATACTGACCAACGCACGCACACAGGTCATAGAGCAAGAAAAGTTTCTGGCGGCGGCAGTGGAAACCGTATCCACCGGCATCATCATTGTGGAGGAAGGCGGCAGCATACGCAACGCCAATCGGGCGGCACGTCAATTACTGAGTCTGCCTGTGCTAAAGCACATCAAACAACTCTCTTTTGTAGAAAAAGGGCTGGAAGACCGGTTTATGAGCATGCAGGAAAACGAGAGTCTGACACTGCGAGTGGAAACGGAACGAGATGTGCGCCAACTGAATGTGCGCCTGACTTATGCCGAAATTCAATCCGCAGCATATCGCATCTTCACGCTGAACAATATCGAAAGCGAATTGGAGGCACACGAAACGGAATCGTGGATACGCTTGATCCGTGTAATGACACATGAAATCATGAACTCGGTGGCACCCATCACCTCCATTAGCGAAACTTTGCTCCAGTCACTTAACGAGAGTGCCACACAAGTAGCCGAATCTGACTACGAAATGTTGAATACCGGCTTGGATACCATCCGCAGCACCGGACACAGCCTTCTTAACTTCGTGCAGGATTACCGACGATTTACCTCCGTGCCGGTGCCGGAGCGCATCCCATTCGATGCCGGCACATGGATCGACGAGGTTTTGGCTCTGATGGATGATTTGCGACGCCGCAGAGGCATCGAGGTGATGACGGAAATCCCGGACGGCTATCTGCTCAATGCCGATAGGAAGTTGATGCTGCAAGTACTCATCAATCTGGTCAAGAATGCCTATGAAGCCGCCTACCCGACCAATGTGACGCCACGTGTGATCATCTCCTGCGGAACCCGGTCCGGCGGCGAAGCCTTTGTTTCGGTTATCAATAATGGCAATCCCATACCACCGGACGTATTGCCCAATATCTTTATTCCGTTTTACTCTACCAAGGAAAACGGCAGCGGCATCGGACTTAGCTTGAGCCGCTATATCATTCGCCGCCACAATGGCAATCTGGTGCATCTGCGGCAGGGCGGCAATACCATTTTTCGTATAGAACTCTGATTATAACGCTTTAATATAATGACTACCTCAAGAAAACTTTTATTCTTCACACTGTTTTTCTATATCTTTTCTTCGCTGCATGCCAGCATTCCGGTGCGCGACAAAGAGAGCATGAATCGCTGGGTGGATAGTGTGATGCTCACACTGACTCCTCAAGAAAAAATGGCACAACTGATTATGCCTATGATATACCCCACCACACAAGCTCATGCTCTGAAAAAGCATGAGAGCGATGTGCAGAAATATCGGTGGGGCGGCATTCTATATCAAAAAGGGCTATTGACAGAACAGCGAAGTATGGACCAACGTCTCCAACAGCTATCCAAAATCCCCTTGCTGATAACACTGGACGGCGAATGGGGACTGTATATGCGCCTCAAAGATGCCCCCCGATACCCCAGAAACATGGGGCTGGGTGCCAATGCCAACGAACAAATGCTCTATGATTATGGTCGTGAAGTGGCTCGCCAATGTCGCCTGATGGGTATCCATGCAGACTTTGCTCCGGTGCTGGATGTGAATAATAACCCCCATAATCCCGTCATAGGCACTCGCAGCTTCGGGGCAAACCCTCAAACTGTGGCACGCTGCGCCATAGCTTACGCCCGAGGATTGGAAGATGGCGGAGTACTGAGCGTGGGAAAACATTTTCCGGGTCATGGCAATACCAATCAGGACTCGCACAAGACACTACCCACCATCCGCGCCACAAAGGAGCAACTCGCCGAAACGGAATTAGTACCCTTTCAGCAATATATCGACGAGGGATTGGAAGGCATGATGGTGGCTCACCTCAGAGTGCCCTCATTGGATCCATCGGGCACACCCACATCACTCAGTGGCAAAGTGGTAAACGACCTCCTGCGCGAGGAGATGGGCTTCGAGGGGTTAGTCTTCACTGATGCCATGGCCATGGCCGGGGCACAATTTAAAGGTGCTCATGCCAATAGCGTAATGGCATTGCTGGCAGGCAACGATATTTTACTGGCTCCCACCAATCCCATACAGACACTCCAGGAGCTGACCGATGCCTACCGCCGCGGTGTACTGAAAGACACCTTGATAAATGACCGTTGCCGTAGGATATTAAGCTATAAATACAAACTAATTATAGAACCGAATGTACATCCGCTCTCTCCTCAAGAAGTAACCCGACAGGTAAACAGCCCTGCTGCCAAGAAACTGCAAGAACGGTTGTGGCTCCAATCCATCCACTTTCAGAAACCCAATCCCACCCTACTCCAAGCATTGCGAAGCGGAGATTTCAAGCGAATTGCCATCGTAACCGTGGGAGGCAACACCAATACCATCTACCCGATGCGCTTCAAACTGCACCACAAGGCGGATGTATTTCCCTTGGCTGCCGAGCGCGGCAGGGATACACAGAAGCTGATCGAGAAACTGAAAGGCTATGATTTGGTTTTGGTGGCTTTGTATTCGGCTAAGGGTATCACATGGAATACACTCAGCCAAATAGCCCAAAATCAGCCATTGGTACTCACCAATTTTGCCTCCCCATACCTCACTGACAAGATGCCCCAATTGGTACAGAAAGCCGCAGCAGTGGCACAGGCCTATGAACATTGCCCCGAAGCCGAAGAAGCCGCCGTGGAGGCTTTGTATAAAGACCCAGAGAAAGAACAGCCGCTTGCTCGGAAGAAAGCCTTTTCGGTACCGGGATTGGAAATTGTACCTTATGAATCGTTAAATAAATTGGACGAAATAGCCGAAGAAGGCATCCGCACGGGAGCCTTTCCCGGCTGCCAAATTTTGGTAATCAAAGGGAATGAAATCGTATATGACAAAAGTTTCGGCACACAAGCTGGCAAGGCGGACAACCATCCGGTAACCGCCGATACTTATTACGATTTGGCCTCACTGACCAAGGCATGTGCCACCACACCCGCCATCATGCACTTAGTTTCACAGGGCAAAATTAGCCTATCGGGCACGTTGGGCGGCTATGTGCCACGCTTTCGAAACACTCCCCTTGAGCTGATTACCCTGCGCCAATTGCTACTGCACGAAGCCGGCTTGATACCCACCATTAATTTCTACACGGATCTCATAGACACCACATCATACCCAAGCCCACTCATCAGCTTCAGTTCACGCAGTGGCTACGTTAAGTTTACATCCGGTTCGTGGGGCAATCCGAACTTCAACTTTCTGGAAAGCTTAGTGCAAGGTTCGCCGGATGGCAAACATAAACTACGTATGGCAGAGGGTATTTATGTGGCAGATGCTTTCAAAGACATGATGATGCAACGCATCACCCGCACTCAATTACTCACTCAAGGGATATACCGCTATTCCGACATCAGTTTTGTGTTGCTGCAACAAGTGGTAGAGGAAGTGAGCAAAATGCCGCTGGACGAATATGTGCAGAAATATATCTTTGGCCCCATAGGGGCGAACCTTTATTTTAATCCAGAAAGTCATGGGGTGAAACTATCACAAATAGCACCGGCACAAATAGACAACTTCCTGCGCAAACAAGAATTGCGTGGCACGGTGGACGATGAAACCGCCGCCTGCATGGGTGGAGTGGCAGGCAATGCCGGTCTATATGGTAATACACACGAATTGGCTAAACTGATGCAACTCTATCTGAAATCGGGCAAATGGAAACGCAAGCAAATCATCAAACGGGATGTATTCGACACATTTATTACCGAAACGGGTGTTGGAAAAAGAAGAAATTTGGGGTTCGATAAACCACGTGCCAATGCCAACTATGTGGCAGACAGTGCCTCCCCGGCCACATTCGGACACACCGGCTTCACGGGCACATGCTTTTGGATTGATCCAAATGCCGAGATGGCCTTTATCTTTTTGAGTAACCGCACCTACCCTAACCGCTGGAATAATCAGCTCATGAACAAAAATTATCGCCGCCGTCTGCATCAAGCCGCCTACGATGCCCTCCGAACCCGTTAGTGAAAAAGAAGGGAGAAAAAGAGATGATGGGGTGAAGATTCTGCCCTGCGAAGATATCGCCACGAGCCGGCCAGACGAATGTGACGCTGCAAGTCGCAGCGCATGGCAGCTGCCAACTGATACCCCTTGTCATACACAAAAGCAAATGGGAAATCATACTGCACACGGGGTAACGACACATACAACCTGCTACTCCAGCCATCGGTACGAAATGTATAAGCAGACAAAGCCCCATGCAATCGACCTTGCAGAAAATCCATATCGGCTTTCATCCCCAACGAATACCCCTTGTTTGTTTCGTCTGCAAAGGTTTGAATACGTTGCACTGTCACACTTAATCGCCAAGGCTGTTTGGGAGGCGTAAGCATCCCTGTCAGACGATAGAATTGCTTAGGAGCTTCAGAATGCCCACCATGAAAGTGTGCATCCAAACGAAGAGCAAATGATGCACGCACATAGTCGGCTGTTCCTCGTGCATCCCAAGCCTGCGTTACATCCGATTGACGGTAACGTGGGGTAAAAGATTGATAGTAATCTGCAAAACCTCCGATTGTCAGATGGCTAATAGGTGATGGTATGCGAGCAGAAAAATAAATGCCACGCTCATTGTGCGGCTGTGAATAATGAGTATAACTGCGTGCATCCGGCGCCCAATATCGATTGGACACACTGCGCACCAGACATTTGTAATCTCCCCAAAGCGAATGATGATAATCCACACCCTGGAGCCATGCGTTGCCTCCGGTAGCGGCATGGGCTGCCTCGCCATAAACAGATAAACGACCGGAAGGATTGCGATAACGATAAAAAACACCAAGAAGTGTCTGTCGCTCCAAATCCGTAAGTTCCGGTACCTCATAAGAACCGGGAGCACGTGTCAAAAGAAAACTACCCCAACTGTGATGCACCCCCTCCACACCGATACGAAATCCATGTAACTGCATGGCGAGTTCTGCGCCCCAAGTTCTCCAATGGAGAGCATTGCACCGCTGCCACTCCGCCGGTGTGCGATGCAATCCGTTTGAGGTAAGCGAGGTGATTTGTTCGCCCTTGACGGTAGCATCATGCGGGGCATCGGATGCAAAAGCCATCAAAGATAATTTATTTCCTTGCAAATGAATGGCAGCCCCACGCATAAAACCATACTCGGCAGTGGAATATTTAGGGCGAAAAGAAGAATACCGCACCGGAGCTTGGGTAAGCCATGAAGATACGCCGGTAGCATAAGCGGATTGATTCAGTAATAAACCATGACCGAACGAAGCTCGGAAATCGCCTAATATCAGTGTCTTTACGCTACCCATATCGTGCAGAGAAGCATGTCCGCTATAAGCATCGAACCCTTTGCGCATGGAATTGAAGGCCGGTTCGCCGGCATCTTTTTCGGCCGTCAGAGCCAAAGAAAGCACATGACGATAGCGATGTCGAAAACGCAAGGATGTGGCATAGTTCGCTCCCAAATATTTCCTGATATCGGTATTTTCTTCTCCCAAATCACCGGAAAATGTGGAAAGAAATTCATTGCGTCCATCCGCCATATGATACTGCCGGAGCGGATGTGTGCCCACAGAAGACTCCAAACGAACAAATGGCAACAGACAACGAATGGTGTTCACATCCCACCCCTCAATCATCTTGAGGTCATAGAGCGTAACGAATGGCGGATGCTCCAGTCTATATTTGATAAAGTGATAAATCTGAAATTCATTAAGAAATGGAAACAATTCCAATTGCTCACGAGTAATGTGGTTCAGGTCGACAGGTTCGGCAGCCGCACTCTCCAATTCATCCCACAATTCGGCTGCCTCTTCGGCGGTCATACCATCCGTATCAATATGTTGCCGTATATAATCTTCCACCCATATACGCCAGTCCTCCCGGATTTCATCTTGAGCCCATGCGATAAGTGGCATAAAAAAGGCTATTCCCCACAAACAGTAGAGGAAAACACTTCTGAAAACCAATCGTACCATTTATAAGGAATAGCCCGAAAATATATAATTATTTATGATTTATGAGCCGGAGCAATTATCAATGATGTAGCTCCCAGGGTTATCACATCCCCCTCTTGGAGCAAGACCCATTCGCCCTCAGTCAGTAAACGTCCTGAAAGGAAAGTGCCCACACGGCTTTTGTCATCGGCAAGCCAAAGCGCCACTTCACCGTTTTTTTTACGTTCCGCTTTTATCAGACAATGATGGCGATCCATGCTAGGGTCGGAAGTAATAATGGCCAAATCCACCCCGGAGTCACGATTGCGACGACCAATGCCCACCGTACCTTCATAAAGCGTAAACTCCTGTACAAAGCCGAAAGCATTTTCCACTACCTTAAGTTGCGCCACCGGCTCTCCGGCAGCATCCTCTCCGTTGGCATTACGCCTGCGCGCATTGAGGCGCATCCGCAACTGATGTCCGCAAGCATCGCAAATCACATCCAAACGTCCATCGGCATTCAATATCGCTTCACGGATTTTCTCATCCGAAAGCAAAATCATTTCATCGCATTTGGGGCAAAACACACGCTTCACTTTCGGTCTGATTTGGGGGTTAGAATACTCTTGTATTCCGTTGGATTAAGCAAAATCTCACATCCACGTTTGGTGTCCTTGTCTTTTCGGAGCAGATAGCGTGCCATACCGCTCTGGTAATAATACCGCCCGATAATGGCATTATTCAAATAGTCTGTCAAATCGGTACGGAAAAGCCTGAGGTCATGTGCCAAATCCGGCTTCAGAAGTTCTTCCAACTCCTTGAATTTTGCTTCGGAACGTTCATAATATCGCTCCATGCGAGCTAATTTCTTGAGTTGCTCCAGCGCCTTGCTACTCTGACGGTCATAGTCGAATTTCTTATCTATGAGCATCTGACAAAAAGCATTGTAATCCGCATCGCTAATCGAAAAAACATCCGGTGATGCTATCTCTTTATGATTATTGACATAATCGGTCACAAAGTCGAACACATCGTTATTGAGATCGATATAATAAAGCAATGTGGGCAAGGAATCTTGCTTCACTGCAATATCCGGCACAATGCCACCGGCATCATAAACCGGTCTTCCAGCTGCTGTCCGGAACTGACGAGCCAAGCTATCGGGCAGCACAGCAGATTCTCCAGCACGTATACGCTGGTAATCAATACGCTGAATGCATCTGCCACTGGGAATATAGTAACGGCCGGTAGTTATCTTGAGCGTACCGTTGTGTGGCAAAGACAGGGGGCTTTGCACCAAACCTTTGCCATAACTTTTAGAGCCAACCACCACGGCACGGTCGAAATCTTGGAGTGCACCCGCCACGATTTCCGCAGAACTGGCACTCTGACCGTCTATCAGTACCACCAAAGGCAATTCTGTATCTATGGGATCATTTTGTGTAAAAAACTTATTATCCTCACGCCCTCCAGGACGTCCTTTGATAGACATTACCTCTTTACCTTTCGGCACAAAAAAATTCACAATTTTAACAGCTTCTCCCACCAAGCCGCCGCCATTGCCACGTAAATCCAATACCAGTCCCTTCAACTTATGCGCTTGACGCAAATCGCGAAAAGCAGCCTCCAGTTTAGAAGCGGCTTGCTCTGTAAAAGAACCAAAACGGATATAGCCCAAGTCATTGGGCAACATACCATAATAAGTAACAGGATTGACCACGATTTTACGACGCAAGAAGGTAAATACCCTATCCTTCTTTTCACCGGGGCGGCGCACTTTGATTTTAATAGAGGAACCGGGGATACCACGCAAAGCCTCACTGACTATCGGCGTGGTGGAATGACGATAATCTTTTCCATCGATTTCCAATATAACATCACCGGCGCGCAGTCCGGCCAAAGCGGCAGGCTGTCCCTCCATCGGGCTATTGATAATCACAGTACTATCCGACCGTTGGGAAATGATGGAACCAATGCCAGCATACTCTCCTTTGGTAAGCATGCGTAATTGGTCTTCATCTTCCCGAGCATAATATTCGGTAAAGGGATCCAGACTTCCCAGCATGGCATTGATGCCGATACGCGAAAGGCGGTTCAGGCTCACCGTATCCACAAAATTCTGCTCCACGTGTGCCATCACAGCACCCATTACCTCCAAGGCTTGCAGATAATTAAATTGGTTTGCTTTGCGCAAACTATCTGTGGCGGCATCGTTTTTTTGCGCCATTGTGGGAGTGGCAGAGCCGACTGCCAATATCAGTGACAAGGCTATGATTTTAAGTTTCATCTTGATTTTATTATATGGGAAAATCTTTGGGCAATAAGGGCTGATGAAGCTGAATCAACTTCCTTAGGCATGCTGCCGAAAGACGAATATCCCGGATTGATTTATTAGAAAATTTTATCTCCAAATTCGGATGATTATAATACAGCAAGCCGAACAACTCAGTTAGCGAGGGAGTTTTGCCAGAAGGCACAAAACTACGACCAGAAAGCTGTGTACACACAGCAGGCATACCGGCCAATGCCGCAGAGTCCATCCCCAGATGCTGCAGTTCCTCCATTAAAACGTGACGATGAAAGTCAATATTGTGCGCCACCACACATCGGCTTTTCTTCAGTTCACGCATCAACGTGGCCATAACACGTTCCGGTTGGTATCCTTTATTCAAATCATCGGTGGTAATACCATGTATTTCTGTGCTCACATTGCTGACCTCGCAATCCTGCTTGAGCAAATAGCTATGCTCGCTCAGTAGTTCGCCTCGCTTATTCAACAGAGCAAAAGCAATCTGGATAACAGGCAAATGCTGTCGCTTTTCTTCCCAATCTTCAGGTATAGTCAAGGCCGTTTCTGTATCCACAACCATAAAATATGGCTTGCGATCCTTTACACCTCGCCCGGCCATCAGAAACATGGGTGACCGATCCACATCCACCAGTGCCCTAAGCCGAAGATCTATGGGGGTATGTTGTGACCGACGATTGCGTCTGGCAAAACGTATCCAGAGTGCAACGAGCACAAATACCACCCCAAAGATGGGTACAATCAAATATAAAAGCGAGCGAGTCAGCGTATTGAACAAGTATTAAAGATGAGTATCAATATGAGAACAAGAAATCCAAATCCCGTGCCTTGGCTTGGGAGACCCATTCGGCAGGCAGGAAACACCAGTTATCCGGATTGCGCGGTGCCACCTCAGGATATTGCTCAATCCAGCGCATTAGGCTGAAAAGTTGGTCGAAATAGGTCATCTTAAGAATTCGTTTGGGTAATTCGTCTGCAGGAATACCCGCCCCATCGGTCAGATGACCGCCGGCACCACCGGCACGATAGCTGTTCACTGCCACCCGATAGTGCGCTTGAAGATCAAACGGTTTACCATCTGACATTCCGCTAATATGCACTCTCTGCCCCACAGGCAAACGCAAATCCACTGTATAGTTAATGCCTTGGGCAGAACTATAATTATATGTAGGTGTAACCGTCTTGTATTTATCCGTAGGCTTGGCATTAGGTACAAAGCGCAGTAGATGGTCGTGGGCACTCTTCATTTCTCCTGCCCACTGCGCATAACTATACTCCAAATAATCCCGCACTTCTTCACCTGTCAAATCCAATAGGTAGAGCATATTGGAGAAGGGAAAGAACTGGAAAAGGTCACGCACGTGCAATTCGCCCTCCGGCAATTTGGCCGTCAGCATGAGTGGAGCCGCCAGTGATATGTCAGCATCTATGGTAGCAAGCTGTGAACGATGAATCACATCCATATAAGCCGAAGGACCAAAGAGTGCATCCGTAGCTTTCACGGCAGCATCCATCGTGCCCACCTTCTTATCCAAGAATGCAGCCACACGCTCCTGCTGCAAAGCAAATGCTTTCACAAAATCAGCATCCGGCCGATATCGGTTCAGATTGAGCAATTCGGCTTTGATATCCTTACCCACCACTCTATTTCCTTTGAGGTGGAAAGTGACGTGAATATCCGAAACCACATGAGCTGCATTGGCCGGGTCTATTACCAGCACACTGTCTCCTTGGGGGTTCTTTTCCCACAGATTGTATTGGCGATGATCATGTCCGCAGAGCACCATATCTATACCGGACACTTGGCGTGCCAGTTCCCGACCGGCATTTTCCCTATAGCGAGGATTATTGTTATCCACCCCGCTATGGATGAGAGCTACCATCAAATCCGGCTTCTCCGTTTGGCGCAACACTTGTACCCATTTTTCTGCCGATTCGATAATATCCTCAAAATGCATCCCTTCATACAAAGCCTTGGGCAACCACTCTGGTATAGCAGGCGTTATCAATCCCAATACAGCTATGCGCACCCCTTCGCGTTCGAATATTTGATACGAGTGAAAGTACGGTTTTCCGGTTTTATCATCAATGGCATTGGCTGCCAATACAGGGAAATTACATTCACGCACAAACTTGTCGTACACACCATGCCCTGTTTCCAAGTCATGATTACCCATGGCAGCTACATCATACTTCAGGTAATTCATGGCACGGGTCATCACGTGCACATCTGCAGTATCTACATAATTATAATAATATGCGGCCGGTTGCCCCTGCAAGATATCACCACCATCGATTAGGAGTAGATGTTTGGTTTGTGGACGCAACTCTTTGAGGGCAGACGACAAACAAGACAATCCACCTCGCGAATCTTGGCGGCGGATCATATCGGACGGAAACACATTGCCGTGCACATCAGAGGTGTGCAGAATTCGCACATCCACCCGATTCGCCGTTCCGCATCCATCCATCATCCACATCATCATCACAGCAGCCACGGCCGTAATGAGCCGTTGTGTATTTCGCTTCATCTATGTTTTATTGTTACCAAATAGCATTCTATCCCACCTTGCTACCGGGAGCAACTTCTACCTCCGGCATAATCACACGCAAAGTACCATCGGCATTCACAGCACTCAATATCATGCCACTGCTTTCTATGCCTCGCAGTTTACGCGGAGCCAGATTGGCAACGAAACACACTTCTTTGCCCACAAGGTCTTCCGGTTTGTAATAGGCAGCAATACCACTGATAATGGTACGCCCGCCCAGTCCATCGTCTATTTTGAATTGGAGCAACTTATCGGTCTTGGGCACTTTGCAGCACTCCAGCACCTTGCCCACACGGATATCCATTTTTTCAAAATCTTCGAAAGCCACTTCAGCAGCAATCGGCTCGGCTTTACGACTGCGAGCTTCATTTTCTTTCTTAATGCGTGCAAGCCGTTCGATTTGGGGTACTATCACATCGTCTTCCATCTTATCGAAAAGCAGTTCGGCAGCAGCCAATTGATGGCCTTCTGGCAGCAAATCCACAGCACCTAGATGCTCCCAACCGAATGCCTCGGCATGGAGCAAGCTCAGCAATTTCTTAGAACTGAACGGCAAGAACGGTTCAAATGCGATGCTCAGATTGGCCGTGATTTGTAAAGCGATATTCAAGATTGTGCCCACGCGAAGCATATCCGTTTTGGCCAACTTCCAAGGCTCCGTATCGGCCAAGTACTTATTACCGATACGTGCCAAATTCATAGCCTCCTTCTGTGCTTCACGGAAGTGGAAGTTCTCCAGATTATCTTCCAATACGGATTTTACCTGACGGAATGCCTCCATTGTTTCGCGATCATAGTCGGTCACTTCGCCACGGACAGGTACTCGACCTTCGAAATACTTGTGCGTGAGCACCAGAGCACGATTCACAAAGTTACCATAGATGGCCACCAACTCATTATTATTGCGAGCTTGGAAGTCGCGCCATGTAAAGTCGTTGTCTTTTGTTTCCGGAGCATTGGCCGTGAGCACATAGCGCAATACATCCTGTTTGCCGGGAAAGTCGCGGAGGTACTCATGCAGCCATACCGCCCAATTGCGACTAGTAGAAATCTTATCGCCCTCCAAGTTAAGGAATTCATTGGCCGGCACATTGTCCGGCAGATTATAACTACCCTCGGCACGCAGCATGGTGGGGAATACGATGCAGTGGAATACTATATTGTCTTTGCCAATAAAATGTATCATTCGCGTTTCCGAGTCTTTCCACCACTTTTCCCAATCGTTGGGCCGTAGCTCCTGCGTATTGCTGATATATCCGATAGGCGCATCGAACCACACATACAGCACTTTACCCTCGCCGCCAGCCACCGGCACGGGAATACCCCAATCCAAATCACGGCTCACGGCACGAGGCTGAAGCCCCATATCCAACCAGCTTTTACACTGACCATACACATTACTTTTCCACTCCTTATGACTGTCCAGAATCCACTCGCGCAGCCACGATTCATATTCATTCAAAGGCAGATACCAATGCTTCGTTTCACGCATTACCGGCTTGCTACCGCTGATGGCAGAATGCGGGTCTTTCAAATCCGTTGGACTGAGCGAAGTGCCGCATTTTTCGCATTGGTCACCGTATGCTCCTTCATTGCCACAATGCGGACAGGTGCCCACGATATAGCGGTCGGCCAAAAATTGCTTGGCATCCTCATCATAATATTGCTCCGAGGTTTGTTCGATGAATTTACCCTCATCGTGCAATTTCTTGAAAAAATTCGAAGCGGTCTTATAGTGTTGGCGGCTGGTGGTGCGGCTGTATATATCGAACGTGATACCCAGTTCTTGGAAAGAGTTCTTAATGATATTGTGATACTTATCCACCACATCTTGGGGTGTGATACCCTCGGCTTTGGCTTTGATGGCAATAGGCACGCCGTGTTCGTCTGAACCTCCAATGAGGAGTACCTCCTCCCCTTTGAGGCGTTTGTATCGTGCATAAATATCTGCCGGCACATACACTCCGGCCAGGTGACCGATGTGCACAGGACCGTTGGCATAAGGCAAAGCCGTGGTGATAAGCGTTCTCTTAAAGTTCTTCATATTTTAAGTTTTGTATTGATTTTATTTGAATGTAAAGATAGTGAATTAGCCCCGACGATTGCACTTTTTGCGCAAGATGCCAGTCACATAAGTCACTTTTGCACGCGTTGCAAACTCCTTCCACCGCTGCCCGACCATTACCCGAATATTACTGCGAAACGAACGACAAAATTCCGAATGTGAACAAAGCAAAAAGAAGTGCATTTTACAGAGATACCATATCCGGCCAACGAAAAGCAGGAACCACAATTATAGAGAGATTTAGCATCCGAAGAAAACAGGGTCTTTTCCAAAACAAAAGTTTTGTCTCTCCCTGATTGTTTTTATC
>CAMFNC010000058.1 GCA_945965245.1 uncultured Porphyromonas sp.
ACCGTATTCCACCAGTGGATGGGCGGTTTCCCACAAGACGAATCCAAAGCCTTCGGCGTAATCTCTTGGGGTGCTGCCGCTGCCGCTTTGAGCAAGGCAACCAAGGTAATCGTAAAGACTCCGCACGAAGCTATGGGTGTACCCACCAAGGAAGCCAACGCAGCCGGTTTGCGTGCCACCAAGCAGGTTATCTCCATGCTGCGTGACCAAGACTTGCGCGAAATCCCCGAAGTGGTAAAAGAAAGCGACATCATCTGCCGTGAAGTGAAGTGCATCTTGGACAAAATAGAAGAATTGGGCAAGGGCGATATGGCCATGGGTACTATTGCCGCATTCGAAGCCGGTGTGCTGGACATTCCTTTTGCACCGAGTCGCTACAATGCCGGTAAGGTGATGCCCGCCCGCGATAACAACGGTGCCGTGCGCATTCTGGAAATGGGTAATCTGCCTTTGAGCCAAGATTTGAAAGACTTCCACCGTGCCAAATTGGAAGAGCGTGCATGCTTCGAACATCGCGATGTGAGCTTCCAGATGGTTATCGATGACGTGTATGCCATCGGTAAAGGGTTCCTCGTAGGTCGTAAAAACTAATACATCAATTTCCAACCTATCGGGCGGGGCGAACTGACATATCAGGTCGGCGACCTGCCTGAAGGTCATTTAATACTAATCCACAAATTAAATTTTTCATCAATCCATGAAGATTAAGAAAGTAATCTGCTCTCCGGGCAAAACCGGATTCTACTTTGATGACCAAAAAGCCATCAAAGCTGGAGCAAAAAATGACGGCGCATTTTACGTTGGTAATGTAATGACACCGGGATTTACCTCTGTACGTCAGATGGGTGAATCTATTTCTATATTGTTCGTTCTCGAAAATGGCGCCATCGCTCACGGCGACTGTGCTGCCGTACAGTATTCCGGTGCCGGTGGTCGTGACCCGCTGTTCTTGGCCGAAAACTTCATCCCCATCATCGAAAAGGAAATCCGTCCGATGTATGAAGGCAAGGAAATCGGCACTTTCCGCGAAATGGCCGACCGTGTGGACAAATACACCAACGCCGAAGGCAAGCAATACCACACTGCCATCCGCTACGGCGTTACTCAGGCATGTTTGGATGCTGTAGCCAAGAGCCAAAACAAACTGATGGCTCAGGTTATTGCCGATGAATATAATGTAACCATCGCAGACACGATGATACCCATCTTCACACAGTCCGGCGACGACCGCTACCAGAATGCCGACAAGATGATTATGAAAGGTGCTGCCGTATTGCCTCACGCTCTTTTCAACCACGTGGCTGACAAGGTGGGCTTGAAAGGAGAAAAGATCGAAGCTTATGTGGAATGGTTGCGCAACCGCATCATTGAGCACAAGCCTTTCGAAAGCTACCACCCCACCATCCATATCGACGTATATGGCACACTGGGTCTGGTATTCGACAATGACTTCAAAAAAATAGCCGAATACATCGCCAATTTGGCCAAAATAGCCACTCCCTTCCACCTGCGTGTAGAAGGTCCCGTGGATATGGGCGAAAAGGAAGCTCAAATCGTGGCTCTGGCAGAAATCCGTCATCAGATGGAATTGCTGGGTACCGAAGCTGAAATCGTGGCAGACGAATGGTGCAACACCTTGGAAGACATCCGCGACTTCACGGAACGCAAAGCCGGTCACATGGCACAGATCAAGACTCCAGACTTGGGCGGTATCAACAACACCATCGAAGCCGTAATCTTCTGCAAAGACAATAACATGGGTGCTTATCTGGGCGGTACCTGCAACGAAACCAACCGCTCTGCCGAAGTATGCGCTCACATCGCCATGGCCACCAAACCCGTTCAATATCTGGCCAAACCGGGTATGGGTGTGGACGAAGGCTATATGATTGTATTCAACGAAATGAGCCGTATCTTGGCACTCAAAGATGCTCTTTAATCGATAATCTAACACTTTAGAGACATGGAAGAAATCAGAGTACTATCCCCAACCGCTATTTTGGGATATGGCTTCCCGGAAGAGTCTTTCCGTGAAGGTATGACGCGCAATCCACATGTTATCGCAGTGGATGCCGGTTCCACCGACCCCGGACCCTACTATTTGGGTGCCGGTATCTCATTTACCGACCGCAATGCCGTGAAGCGCGACTTGGCCATCATGATTCCCGCTGCACTGCAAAACAATATCCCCGTAATCATCGGTACTGCCGGTGGTAGCGGTGCTCGTCCACACGTAGAACTGACGGTTGATATTATCAAAGAAATCGCTGCCGAACAGAACTTAAAGTTCAAATTGGCAGTCATCGAATCTGAATTGGACAAAGAATTGGTAAAGGCCAAATTGGCCAAGGGCGAAGTTGAACCGCTGAAGCCTGCCGGCCCCATCACCGCTCAAGACGTGGACGAAGCCGTTCATATTGTGGCCCAAATTGGAGAAGAACCTTATATCAAGGCTTTGGAAGAAGGAGCTCAGGTCATTTTGGCCGGTCGTTCTTATGACCCCAGCGTATTCTCGGCTCTGGCCATTAAGGAAGGCTTCCCCAAAGGTTTGGCCATCCACATGGGTAAGATTTTGGAATGCGCTGCCATCACTTGTCTGCCTGGTAGTGGTAGCGACTGTATGTTCGGCTACCTACGTCATGACAGCTTTGTACTGGAACCGCTTTCACCGCTACGCAAGTGCACCACGCTGTCCGTGGCTGCTCATACCCTATACGAAAAGAGCAATCCGCTCTTCTTACCGGGACCCGGTGGTGCCATTGACTTGAACCAATCTACATTCACTCAAATCGATGACAACAAAGTAGAAGTTCGTGGTAGCCGTTTCGTACCCACAGACAGCTACTTTGTAAAACTGGAAGGCGTTCGCAAAGTGGGCTATCGTACCATCTCTCCTGCTGCCACACACGACCCCGTGATGATTAGCAAGATTGACATCGTGGTAGAAAATGTGAAAGCCCGTGTAAAAGACAACTTCAAAAACTCCGGCTTTGGCGACTTCTTTCTGGATTTCAAAATCTATGGCAAGAAAGGCGTAATGCACATGTTCCCCAATACACCGGAATCCAATTCAGATGAGTTGCTGATTATCATCGAGGCCGTAGCTCCCACACAGGCACAAGCCGATACCATCTGTAGCTTTGCACGCAGTACCATGCTGCACTATGGCTACGAAGGTCGTATCTCCACTGCCGGCAACTTGGCATTCCCCTTCTCTCCATCGGATTGCCATGTGGGCGAAGTGTTCGAATTTAACGTATATCACTTAATGAAAGTAGATGACCCCATGTCATTGTTCCCCATTCGTTATATCCAGTTCTAACCGATAAAAAGATAATTGCAATGCAACATAAATTAATTGACCTTGCTTCTGTAATTCGAAGCAAGAATTCAGGGCCTTATGAGCTGACTTTCGACGTTATCTTCAAAGACTTCGATACCTTTCACAAGGTAAAAGCAGCCCGTGCAATTAACGAAAAGAACTTCTGTGCTCTCTACGGAATTCCCGAATCGGATATTCTTACGTTGGTTTACTTCGAGCCTGCCAAAGCGGTGAAAATTACCATTGTACGTCCCATCCCTTCCGGTTCTCTGGGCGAAACAGACGTTTACGGAGCACAACAGCACGCCCCTCTGATGGGAATGGTGTTGGATTTCTAAAAATTTAATAGTTCATGCCATAACAACGGTAAAAAAGAGTTCGATATGATACACAATGTCCTTCAGGAGTACTTTGTTTCTGCACAGTACTTTGCCCCAAGAGGCAAAGAGCGAATTATCTTCCTCGGTGAAGTCATTGCGCATCGCCATTTGAACTATAATGACCGTCTGATTGGTATTATTGGTGATGCCGGTTCGGGAAAGTCCTCTCTCATCAAGGGGATGTTTCCCGGATTGGAACTCGCCAACGATGACGATGTGATGAACCCACGCAAAATCATGCAGGTGCGTGATGCGCTTAGCGAAGGTTTGCCCGATGCCTCCACCTATCACATGGATATTCGTTTTTTGATGGCATTCATGCAGATGGCTGATATTGTGGAATATGTAAAAGCCATTTTGAAAAACGGAAGACGTGTGGTCATCGAACACTTTAACCTGCTCTATCCGGCTCTGGGTATCAATGCCGATTTAATCGTGGGTATTGGAGAAGAGATTATCGTATCGCGTCCCTCCGTATTCGGTCCATCGCCCACCGGCATATACGATATGGTACATGCTTCGCTGGTTTTCCGCCGAATGGCTCACACGGCAGAAGAACTCACCGCCATTTCCATGCAGGAAGTCACTCCCGGATTAGATCCGGATTCGTTCTATAGCTCCGACATTCGAAATGGCTTTGTTTTACGCTTCAACTTCAAGCCCGAATTGGACCTCGAAGCCATTGCCCAACATGTGTATGCCATGATAGATGCCGCACTGGATGTGAGTTATCACGATGATAAACATATCACCATCGGCGACCGCCTGATAGCCTGTGACGGACCTCGCATCCACATTTCCAACACATCGAAAATCAAAGATTTCAAATTAGTGCGTCGTTTAGTACACGACCCCAAGACAAAAACATACTGCCTGATTGGGCTGATTGGCGGCGATAACGATAATATTGAAGACCGCAATACCACCTATTTCTTGCAGCGTGCCTGCCAATAAATCACTTATTCTTTATGCGTCATATAGATGTTAATCAAATCACAGCCACTGTGCGTGACTTGTGCATCCGAGCCAATACACAATTGACTCCGGATATCAAACATTGCTTTGCATGTAGCCGAAGCACAGAATGCTCTCCCCTCGGACGCGACATTCTGGCCACTCTGGAAGAAAATGCCCGCATTGCCGCCGATGAGCAAAGCCCCATCTGCCAAGACACCGGTATGACCGTGGTATTCGTTACCTTGGGTCAGGAAATACACATCGAAGGCGGTTTTCTGGAAGATGCCATCAATGAAGGTGTGCGTCGAGGCTATACGGAAGGTTACCTACGCAAAAGCGTGGTACGCGATCCTCTGGATCGCGTAAATACCGGCGACAATACGCCTGCCATTATCCACTACGAAATGGTACCCGGCGATGTCTTTCATATCACGGTAGCTCCCAAGGGATTTGGCAGCGAAAACATGAGCAAGCTGACCATGCTGAAGCCTAGCCAAGGTTTGGAAGGTGTAAAAAACTTCGTTTTGGATACGGTATCCGCAGCCGGAGCCAACCCTTGCCCGCCCATCATTGTGGGTGTGGGCATCGGTGGCACACTGGAGCGTGCCGCTTATCTGAGTAAGAAAGCATTGCTGCGCCCCGTGGATAAGAAAAATGACAATGCTTTCCTTGCTGAAGTGGAAGCCGAGCTGCTCGAACGTATCAATAAATTGGGTATAGGCCCTGCCGGTTTCGGTGGCAGCACCACAGCCATGGCAGTTAATATACAGACCAATGCCACACACATTGCCGGTCTGCCCGTATCTGTAAATATCGGATGCCACGCCACCCGTCATGCCGAAGCTAACCTCTAAATCACGCAACAGCTATGAACGATCAAAGAATTGAACTGACAACACCGTTTACCGACGAAATGATTTCTGACCTCAAAGCCGGTGATATGGTCTATATATCTGGTACCATTTATACGGCACGCGATGCTGCCCACAAGCGGATGTGCGAGATGCTGGAACGTGACGAAGCCATGCCCTTCGACTTTGAAGGAGCTGTGATTTATTATGCCGGTCCGTGTCCTGCCAAGCCTAGTAAACCCATCGGTTCAGTGGGTCCGACCACTGCATACCGTATGGACCTCTATTCTCCCATATTGATGGAGCAAGGATTGAAAGTTATGATTGGCAAGGGTCTGCGCAATCAAGAAGTGGTAGACTCCATCATTCGCCATCGTGGTGTTTACTTCGCAGCCATAGGTGGAGCGGCCGCTCTGATGGCCAAATGCGTGAAGACTGCCGAAGTAATTGCTTTCGACGATTTGGGAACAGAAGCCGTGCGTCGCTTGACCGTGGATAAATTGCCCGCCATCGTGGCTGTGGACTGCCACGGAAATAATAGCTATCAATTAGGTCGCGAAGCATACGCTCAAGACTAACTGACATTTCTTCCATACAAAAGCCTCTTCAATTCTATTTGGAGAGGCTTTTTTCATATTTCTCAGCAAGGAGCAATAGAAGACCCTTACAGAAAGGCTATAAACAAAAAAGAAGATGACTCATAAAAGTCATCTTCCATTCTGTGAACCGCCTGGGGCTCGAACCCAGGACCCCATCCTTAAAAGGGATGTGCTCTACCTGCTGAGCTAGCGATTCATCCTAAAAGCAAACCCGTTTCCGTTGTTTGCGCTGCAAAGATAAGCATTTATCTGAAACTCGCAAGGCTTTTTCTATAGAAAATTCAATTAAAATTTATCAATATGGCTTTTTTCGGACATGCAGGACTACCTTTCGGATGCTCTATTGATGAAAGTCCAATATAAAAGCATTTAGCG
>CAMFNC010000059.1 GCA_945965245.1 uncultured Porphyromonas sp.
CAATTGGTGTGGATAACGATTTAAGAGGTCGCCCAGCTCCATGGCATAACAAACTTCGTCGAAGAGGTCGTGGTCGAAAGTTTGGTGTCTGATTTTAGAAGGCAATTCGATATTCCGGATCACTCGCATCCACGGCAATAGGCCGTATTGCTGTTGTACCAAAGCAATGGTATGCACTTTGGGGTTGGGTACTTGGCCATCCAGTAGCACATCGCCCCGATAGTGGGTGTGCAGGCCTGCCAGAATATGCAGAAGTGTGGACTTGCCACACCCCGATGCCCCTGTCAATCCCACGATTTCCTGTGGAGCAATACGCAGTGATACCCCTTGCAATATGGGACGATTGGGGGTTTGCGGATAATATGCTGATAAATCTCGAACCAAAACCTCCATCCGAATGACTTGTTTATTGGGCAAAGAAACGTCGGTCGATGAGGCTGTCCATGGCAAATGTTTCAGGTATCAATTTCCGTTGCACCAACCATGCCTTTACGGACTCCAAGTCTTGCGGATGGGGCAGTGTGGCCATTTTGTATTGCGGAGTGATTACCGAGGGAACCAATTTCGCCGGCACACGGACGTATTCGGTCAGGATATCGGTATATTCTTCCGGACGATGTGATTGCAGATATTTAATCCCTTCGTTGTAGCCCTCGATGAGCAACCGTATGGCGGCTTCTTTTTGTTCCAGTATTTGGGCATCGAAAATCAAACCGGTACATTCGATGGGCTCGTTGCCATTGGCAGACGAAATCACACGTGTGCATCCGGCATTGCTGCCGATGGTGGCAAAGGGGTCGGGCAGTACCGAGGCATCGATTTTGTTTTCGCGCAGCATTTCCAACCGTAGTGGGATCTTATTGATATCCACCCACGTTACATCTTCTGGCATTAGACCGGCATCTGCCAACATTCGCTCCGTGGCATAATGGATAACCGTATTATTGGATGTGGCTATCTGTTTGCCTTTCAGATCGGCCATGCTCTTCACTCCGCTTTGGGCAGATGTAATCATATAGAACAGCCCATCCAATTTCATTACCATCTTTACCGGCATGCCCCCGGCATTCTGCATCATGGCACCGGTGTAGTCCGTTACTGTGCCATCTATTTCGCCTGCCATCAGTGCCGCATCGCGGTCATTGGCCGAAAAGAAAGGAATAATTTCCAATTGCAATCCCAGAGAGTCATACACCCCTTGCTGCCGGGCAATCACAAATGGCAGATAGTCCATCGAACTCATGGCGCCCAAACGTAGGGTGGGGATGGTCGTTTCTTGTTGGTTGGATGTCTTTTTTGAATTGCAGCCGAACCATGTGCAAACGACTGCCAGCATAAGAACCGAAATCAGCACCTTGCTGAAAAGTATACGAGCATTCATACGATATAATATTTTTGATTAATGATGTAAAGGTAATATATATTCAACCGCCGATAAAAATCTGCAATCTACAACAGCGCATCAGGCGTGCAGCCCAATAGGAAAGAGCGAACGTAACCGACACCCTGAGCGGAATGCTGAGCCATGCCATATCCATCACGGACGGCGTCAGCATCATTACCGCTTTGGTTACTAAAATGAGCACGGCCAGATGCAGCAGGTAAATGCCCATAACTTCCTGAGTCGGTGCAGCGATATGGCGTAGCAGTTTGGAGGATTGCCATGCGGAGGCTTGCCGGACAAAAATCGAGAATAGCGATACGGCCGAAACCACAATCAGCGGTGAGAGGTTGCGATAGCAATATTCTCCCCATGAGGTGCGTACTGTGTAATAACTCCAAAAGGCGGTGCCTGCCGTGGCAAGGCAATACAGCATTATAGGCCATCCGTATCCGTGATTGCCGGGATAGCGGCTCAGGGTGTATCCCATCAGAAAATATCCGGTATAGGGTATCCACATCAGCGGAAAGAAAAGCCGGAAATCGGGAGCAATCAGATAATGATAAGTATCTGTGAGCAATCCGATGAGCAGCAATCCCAGCGATACGGTATAGAGCCCATGCGGACGATGGCCGATGTGGTCAATCAATGCATTGAATAGCGGAACCAACAGATACAATCCGGTCAGCATGACCAAATACCAGAGGTGCATCCAACTGCCACCTCGCCAAAAGGCGGAGAGCATCTGCCCCACATCATCGCCTTTGAGCCACAGTAGCAGGTAATATATCGGCAGCCATACCGATAATGGAATCAGTAGTTTGGGCAGTCGTTTGCGATAGAAAGCACGCCATGAAACCTCATTGCGTCCCAAAACAAAGGCTCCGCTCAGCATCACAAAGAGGGGTACTCCGATTTGCACCACCGCTTCGTAGAGTATGCCCATCAGATAGTTGGATGTATAGGGCGTGCGTTCCAGAACATACGTGCCGCAGGTGTGGATGGTGATAACCATCAGCACGGCTACCACTCGCAGAGCGTCATAGGATATATTTCTTGCAGTCATAAGGCGTGAGGTTTATTCGGTAGATGAAGTCAGCAGAGTCTGTCCCCAGTGGCAGCGAAAGCATTTCTTTACTTGGCAATAAGCATCTGCAAGCTGCATCAGTGCTTGGCTGTCTGCCGCATGAGCCGGATGGATGCCGGCGAATTGGAATTGGCGAATGAACCGATTGTCTTCGGGTGGTAATTGCTCCAGCAATTCATGTGCTGCCAAGGCCGGATGAGTCGAATGCCGCTCGCAGGCATAGGCATAGCGATAGGGCGCCACCACATTGATGAGTAGCAATCGGAATGCCTCCTGTCCCAGTCGGCCATGTTTGGCGGAGGCTTTCGTTACCTGATGGCTCGGAGCGGTGTGGTGCTGCCAATAATCCGATACGGGCGGAGCCAACAGTTCGTAGAGCTGCTTCAGGTCATGAGTCTGCACACAGGCATCGGCAATCCATTCGGTATGATGCAGGATGGAAGCCAATTGCGCAATACGCCTGTAGGGAGAGGCTGTGGGGCGGATGCGATGCAGACGAACGGTCGATGGCGGTAATGGTTGCAGATCGAATTTGTGACGGAGGAAATCATATTCCTGCCGTAATTTATAGAAGTAATTATCCTCCTGAATGTTTTTTGATAAGGGAAGTAATCCGGCTTGTCCCATCAGCATCGCCTCCAGTTGCAGCAGACTGCCGCGATGCTTCTGTAAGAAGCGCAGAGGCAGACTGCGTGCCATCCGCTCCATGGCATCGCCATTGACCCGAAAGCCGAAGTAACGAGAGAGCAGGATGTAGAACGTCTGCGACCACTCGCCTCCGGTGGTGTGATAGAGGCGCAGAATATCATCGGCTTTGCGTTGCAATCGCTCTGCCACCAATCTGTCCATCCACGCATGGCATGCCATGGCATCCAGATGCAGCAGCTTATTGGCACATATAGGGAAAGTGGTTTGCTCCATCCATTCCTGTGCATTACGCATCACTGTGGGGGCTATCACCATTTCGCAGGTAGGTATTTCCTCGCCTCGCGAGTTTAGAGCCGGTTTATCGTAAGTCTGCACCACATGCAGGATGCAGTTATCGTATGCCGTATCCTTTTCGTGTCCATGTATTTGCCAGTCCGATGCCCGGATATGCAACTCCACATTGCCCACCCACAGCACACCGTCTATGCACACTTGGGCATTAAAGAAATCGGGACCGGCATCCCGATTGAGCAACCCCGGATGAAGAACTTCCAAACTGCACCCAACCCGGCTGCCACATGGCTTAAGTGCCAGATAGCGGCGCGAAGACCAAAGATAGTGTAGCAGATATTCCAAAGGTGTGGTTGGGTCAGTTGAATTGGTCGTCGTATCGGATGGTGGCGTCTGTGGTAAAGTGTTTGATGCGTTGCTCTTCGCTCTTTTTGCAAATCAGCAGCACGTGGTCGGACTCTGCCACCACACAGTCTTCCAGTCCCTGCACCACCACCAATTTTTCGGGGTCATCCATAAACACCATGTTCCGGTTAGACTCATAGAAAAGCGTTTTACCACGCAGTGATACATTTTGCCGCTCGTCTTTGGGGCTGAGTTCGTATAATGCGCTCCATGTGCCCAAGTCCGTCCATCCGAAATCCACCGGTAAAACCATTACCCAATCGGCCTTTTCCATTAGACCGTAATCAATCGAGATTTTGGGGCAGAGCGGATATACCGAGTCGATATAGGCTGTTTCTTCGGCTGTGTCGAAGAGGGCTTGTTGCTGTTCCAGAGC
>CAMFNC010000060.1 GCA_945965245.1 uncultured Porphyromonas sp.
CATGATGTCGCCGTCCTGAACGATGTAGTCTTTGCCCTCCACATTCATTTTGCCGGCTTCTTTGACTGCCTGTTCGCTACCCAGCGAAACAAAGTCTTCGTATTTGATTACTTCGGCACGGATGAAACCCTTTTCAAAGTCCGTGTGAATAACGCCGGCGCACTGCGGAGCTTTGCTGCCGCGCATATAAGTCCATGCACGCACCTCGTCCGAGCCTGCGGTAAAAAATGTCTGGAGGTTCAGCAGTTGGTATGCAGCGCGGATAAGGCGAGATACGCCACTCTCTTTCAGTCCTATTTCTTCGAGAAACATCTGTCTTTCTTCATAGCTTTCCAGTTCGGCAATTTCGCTTTCGGTTTGAGCCGCCACCACCAGGATTTCGGCATCCTCATCTGCCACGGCCTTGCGCACCTGCTCCACATAAGCATTGCCTTCGAGGGCAGCCCCTTCGTCCACGTTGCAGACATAGAGCACCGGTTTGGCTGTCAGCAGAAAAAGGTCGTGTGCCATCTTCTGTTCGTCTTTGGTCTCGAAGGTTACCGTGCGAGCATTCAGCCCCTTTTGCAGAGCGTCCTTATATCGTGCCAATACCTCATACATCACCTTGGCTTGCTTGTCACCGCCCGTTTGTGCCTGTTTCTGCACACGTGTGATGCGGGCTTCTATGGTTTCGAGGTCTTTGAGTTGCAGCTCTGTGTCTATGATTTCCTTGTCCCGAACGGGGTCGATGGAGCCGTCCACGTGTGTGATGTTGTCATCGTCAAAGCAGCGCAAAACGTGCAGGATGGCATCCGTTTCGCGGATATTGCCGAGGAATTTATTGCCCAATCCCTCGCCATTGCTGGCACCTTTTACCAGTCCGGCAATGTCCACGATTTCCACCGTGGTGGGGATTAGTCGCTGCGGTTTACAGAGCTCTGCCAGCACATTTAGCCGTTCGTCCGGAACGGTAATGACCCCCACGTTGGGTTCTATGGTACAAAAAGGAAAGTTTGCGCTCTGCGCCTTAGCGTTAGACAGACAGTTGAATAGGGTAGATTTGCCCACGTTGGGCAGCCCCACAATGCCACATTGAAGTCCCATGAAAAGATATTTAGTTTGTTATAAGTTCGATTAATATGGAGTCCGCCTTGCCGAAGCAAAACCGAACGGCTGTATCATAATAACTTACAAAGATAGCCTTAATTCGCTTTTTGTGCCACAGTCCTGCCGCATATTCCTCAAAAACCATTCGGAATGTCGTTTAATAGTTCGGTAAAATGAGGTCGGTTTATGTGGCTTCCGAGGGTGCCCAAATTTTATGTATAAAATGAAATTGATTTATACATAAATTGCGAGTATTTTATGCATAAAATGAAATCAATTTGTATACAAAGTTTTCGGCACGCCACCAAATCGCTCTGTTTCTTGTTATATTTGCGCTACACGTTATACTTTAATTCAATTAAGATTATGGCTAAGATTTTAGTGGCTTTCGACACTGTGCGCGAGGGATGGGACGAACTGATGCGCGCACATGAGGTGACTTTCCCACCCGAAAGCCGGGACTTTACACAAGATGAAATCAAGGAGATGATACCCGGCTACGATGTGCTGTGCTCGGTATTCGATATCCCTGTGAAGGCAGATATTTTGGAGCATGCCGGCAAACTGAAACTGATATCCAACTATGCCGTGGGATACAATAACATTGACCTGAACTACTGCCGCGAGCATGGTATCACGGTGACCAATACACCCTATTCGGTCATCGAACCGACAGCCGAACTGGTCATGGCTCTGATGCTGAGCACCACACGCCGCACGGCAGAGCTGGATCGTTTGATACGCTCCACGGGTCCCAAAGTGACGCTGAGCCGCATCGAACGGCTGGGTGTGGACCTCTTCGGTAAAACGGTGGGTATCGTGGGATATGGCAATATCGGTGCCGCTGTGGCACGCCGATGCCGTGCCTTTGGGATGAAAGTGCTCTACAACAAACGCCACCGTCTGACCCTTCGCGAAGAAATTAATGCCGGGATAACCTACGCATCACTGGAGGATTTGCTCCGCCAAAGCGACATTGTGTCAGTGCATACGCCTTATAGTGCCGAAACGCATCACCTCATATGTGCCGAAACGCTCAAGATGATGAAGGAGAGTGCCATTTTGATTAACTCTTCGCGTGGTGCTGTGGTGGACGAGAAGGCTTTGATCAAAGCACTCAAAAGCCGATACATTGCTGCTGCCGGATTGGATGTATTCGAGGCTGCCGATGTGCCCGATGCCGAATTGCTCAGTCTGGACAATGTGGTGATGACTCCGCACGTGGGCACACAGACTTACGATGCCCGGGTGCGCATGGTATATGAATTGGTGGATAATGTGTTGGGATTTTTGCACTCCGACCGCCCCATCAGTCGTGTGGTCTGACCATACCTTTACTAATAAATAAACTGCACCTCAAAAGTTTTATGTCTAACTTTTGAGGTGCAGTTCTTTATGGAGGATTTACTCCGTTTGCCGTCCGGTAAAGCGATAAGATACAGCCACTCTCATCGGCCCCCATTTGCCCCGAAGAGCCAAATCGTAGGTCAGTTCGCCATTTCTTACCGAACCTTTGAATGCCGTTATATATAATGGGGTGCGTATCCCCAGTGGCAGATGAGCCTCTCCGGCAGTATCGGCGGTGGTGGTCAGTGTGCCGTCCGGCATTTGCTTTACTGCCAGGTGGATGTGCATGCTGCCGGGCATCTTGCCCATCTTGCGGATAACGCCCGATAGCGATGTGCCGTCCCATGTAAAAGTCTGCATGGTTTCCGCTTTCGGTTGCACCGGTTTACCTTTCATTACAATGTGCGTGATGCTTCCTTGGTAGGTTTTACTTTCGGGAGTGGCAGACCGGAGTGCACCCGTCAGCAGCATCAGTAGGGTCAGAATAAGGGAGATTTTTTTCATTTATTTCGGCGTTGGCGAATGCTTTTGATAATGGGATAGGCCAATAAAACGGTGGCCATGAACATGCTTACCAGGGTGGGGCCGCTCAGTACGGCTCGGCGAAGAATGATAATCATCAGCACCGCCCACAAAAGGATGATGCAGGCAATTTGCGAATTGCTCAAAGGATGTTTGTAGGCCATGGGGTTGGATGGATTTTAGAGATGAATGGAACCGGAGAAGAACAGAATGACCGCCAGAAGCAGCAGTGCGCATACGGTTACGATGAGTAATCCCCATAGTTTGCGCTCCAATGAAGCTCCACCCATAAAAGGTATGCGCTCCACCCATCGGGTCAATGCTGCCACTTCGGTATCGCTGTCGGAGGGCAGGGCGATGTCGTAGGCACACAGGACTTCTGTGGCTTTTTCATATTGTTCGGCAGGCACTTCTATGCGCACGCCGATGTTTTCCACATAGCCACTCAGCACTTGGTTGCTGTTCAGATTTTGCAGATAGCATTCCACGCCTTCGGCACGCAGGATGGAGGCTATGTATTCGGCCTCCTGCGCACGCTGTATATTGGCTAGCACCACGGGGCTTTTGGGGTCTTGATTTTTCTTGTTCATATTGCAGACAATAAAAGTAGGTTATGATTTTTTCCCGGTGAAACTGCGTAGAGCTGCATCCAGGATTTCCGGTACCAGCGGGTCCAGTGTCTGTTCGATTTGGTTATAATCTTCGGGCAGGCCGGCTCCGTCTGTCCGCTGTAACAGGTGATTGAGTCCGGGCAGAATGTGCACGGTGGCACGTGAGGTGCTGCGGCGTAAAGCGGTGGCGTGTGGGATGGGTGGCACCATCACATCTTTGGCTCCATAGATGGCTCGGATGGGGCAATGCAGCGATTGGAGATAGCGAGCTGGGTCGAGGCGCAGATATGCACGCAGCCAAGGGGTGGAGTAGAGCGATGCTGCTCGGGCTGTCTCCACGGCACATTCCTCTGCCGTGATATCCGGATAACGATTTTGCAGGAGTTCTTCCATTTTGCTTTTGATTTCGGTGCGTAGCGTATCGCCATTGGTATATTGCATCGCCAGTTGTTGCAATTCGCGGTTCCATCGCTTGTTTTCGGCAATCAAACCTTCGCTTACATCACGCATCCTCATCAGACTGCTGCGTTGCTCCAGAATGGTTTCGGTATAAGGCAGAATGGGTGAACCCAGTAGCATTAGCCCACCGATGTTTGGCCGCTGTGTGGCTAATCTCATGGCTATCAGTCCGCCTTCGCCCTGAGCCAGCACAAAGATTTTTTTTTCGTCCACTTCGGCGCGTGCTGCCAGGGCATCGTAAGCCGCCAAGGCATCGTAATAGAGTTCATCGAATCCGGCATCGCCGAAGGAGCCGCTGCTGCGTGCCACTCCGCGGTCGTCATAGCGTAGCACCACAAAGCCTTGGCGTGTGAAGTGGTCGGCCAGCACGGCAAAAGGTTTGTGGCCATACATCTCATTATCTCGGTTCTGTGCGCCGCCGGAAGTAATCAGCAGTATGGCCGGATGGCTGCCACCCCAGCGAGGCATGGTCAGTGTGCCGGCCAAAGTAACAAGGGATTGACCGCCTGTGAAATTGATTTCCAAAGATTGATAAGGATAGGGTGGTTGGGGTGTTTGTGGTCGGCGCTGGCGTACCAGGCTCAATGGCATCTTATTGGCATTGTGCCATGCCGTTCCACTGATACTGTCCTGTGTCACGAAGTCGCCTTCGAAACGCATATTGCGGCCTTTGACGGCTATATTTACGTGCGACCCTTGTACTTCCACGTGCGACATTTTGAGCCTGTTGGCTCCCAAATATACATGCTGCACGTTTGTGGCGTATCCGGTGCGTTCGGGTACCATGCGCAGAGTGATACGCATCTGTGCAGAGGGCAGCTCCAGAATTCCCTGCCATTGACCTTCGAGGCTTTGGGCATGCAAGCCAATACCAATGGAAAGGAAAAACAATGAAAGGGCAAAAATATTTTTTTTCATAGTCGGGGAGGCAAGGAATAGAGTCCGCCGGGGATGGCCATTACGTAGCCATCCAATTCCAAATCGAATAGCTCGGCGGTCACGGAGCGAATATCCATGCCGGAAAGGCGTACCAAGTCGTTGATGTGTACGCTGTCCGCCCCGTGCAAAATTTTCAATAGGGGACTGTCGGGTAAGTCAGGTTCGGCAAAAGGCAGTTCCGGTATTTCCATTCGCTGTCCGGCATTCCACCCAAGTATAGCCACGATGTCATCTGCCGAAGTGACCATTTGAGCGCGGTGCTCGCTAATCAGTCTATTGCACCCTTTGCTATACGGGTCACCCACACGTCCCGGCACAGCCAGCACATCGCGGTCGTAGCCGATGGCTAGGTCTGCCGTAATCAGCGACCCTCCTTTTTCTGCCGATTCGATGACCAGAGTGGCGGGGCTAAGTCCTGCTATGATACGGTTGCGCCCCACAAAGTGGTATCGCTCCGGCTTGGTGCCGAAGCTGTATTCCGTTACCAATGCTCCTTGTGAAACCAATTGTTTGGCTGTGGCGGTGTGGCGATGGGGATAGATGCGATCCAGACCATGACCCAATACGGCCACGCTCTTCAGACCGCATTGCAGTGCTGCTTCATGTGCCGTGATGTCCACTCCGTATGCTAATCCGCTCACAATTACGGCATCTGGTACTTGCTTCGCCAGTTCGCCGATGAGATGTTGGGTCACAGCCTTGCCGTAATGCGTAATATTGCGTGTGCCCACCACACTGAGCAGGTGCGGGCTGTGCAGGCAGCGCATATCGCCGCAGGCAAAAAGTACAGGCGGAGCATCCACGCACTGGCTCAATGCCGTGGGATAATCCGGAGCGTTCCAAGTCAGCATCCCGATGCCTTTGCTCTGCATCAGTTCGTATTCTTGGGCTGCCTCTTGCAGATAGATGGGATTGTCCAGAGCCTGCATCAGCCGATGGGCACGATGTGTGCCGCTTGCCGATGTATGTCGTTCGGCAAATACGGCTTGTGCCGACCCCATTTGTTCCATCAACCGACATGCCATAACCGCCCCTACGCCGGGAATTCGGCGCAGAGCCAGAGCATATACAGCTTCAGGATATTGCATCATAAGGATAAAAAATAAAGGGGCTTTTGTCCAACCGCTAAGCCGACAAAAGTCCCTCGGTTATAGGGTTATGGATTTTCTTACCGTTGGTGAGCCGCCACCCATTCGTAGGCATTGCGGAAGGCTCGCATCCACGGAGTTATTTCGTGTTCGAGTTGCAATCCTTCGGGATAGTATGCGCACTGCCAGGGGAAGATGGCTCGTTCGGGATGAGGCATCATGGCCAAATGGCGGCCGTCTGCACTGCACAGACCGGCAATGCCATGAGGCGAGCCGTTCGGATTGGCAGGATAGCCGTCATATTCATAACGAGCAATCACGTTGTATTGTTTTTCGTCGTAGGGTAATTCGAATTTGCCTTCGCCGTGAGCCACCCAGATTCCCAGTTTGGTGCCGGAGAGATTATGCAGCATCACACTGTCGTTTTGTGGAATTTGCAGGGTGATGAAGCCACTTTCGAATTTGTGTGAATCGTTGTGTACGAGCTTGTGCTTGAGTTCGTGTTCGGGGTAAAGTAAGCCCAATTCCGCCATCAACTGGCAACCGTTGCAGATACCAAGGCTCAACGTATCGGGGCGAGCATAGAATTTGTCCAAAGCCGCCTTGGCGCGTTCGTTGTATAGGATACCGCCTGCCCAGCCTTTGGCACTGCCCAGCACATCGCTATTGGAAAAGCCTCCGCAGAATACAATCATTTGCACATCATCCAGCGTTTCGCGACCGCTTGTCAGGTCGGTCAGATGCACGTCTTTCACATCAAATCCCGCCAGATAGAGTGAATAGGCCATTTCGCGGTCGCCATTCGTGCCTTTGTCGCGCAGGATGGCTGCTTTGATGCCGCTTGGTTTGCGGCGGTCGGCCGTTATGCCCAGTGAGGCAGCCTTGCCATCGAATCCCTTGGGCATGTGATAGACAATGGGTTGTACCTTATAGTTTTCGAAACGGTCACCTGCCAGTGTGGGTGTACTTTGGTGCATATCCATCAGATATGAAGCCTGATACCACACATCACGCTTGTGGTCGATGCCGAAGAGATATTCGCTGCCGTCTTTATGGATGAGCAAACAACGCTCGTCTATGGGTTTGCCCAGCTGCACAAAGCCCACACCGGCATCCGACAGAATTTTCTCTGCCACCTTACGGTCTTTGATTTGTAGCAATACGCCTGGATTTTCGGCAAAAAGCAACTTTACCAAATCCTCTTCGGGCAGGGCATCCAAGCTGATGCTCAAACCGCCGTTCACATTGCCGAAGCACATTTCTAGCAATGCCGTTACCATACCACCGGCAGAAATATCGTGTCCTGCCAGTATCAAGTCTTTATGTATGAGCGACTGAACCGCCGTGAAGGCATCCACAAAATATTCGGCATCCACCACTGTGGGCACCTCATCGCCCACGGTGCCGAGGCTCTGGGCAAATGCCGAACCGCCCAAACGATGGGGGCAGAAACTGAAGTCGATATAATAGAGTGTGGTGCCGGATACTGTCTGCAATACGGGAGAAACGATGCGGCGCACATCATCCACTTCGGCGGCGGCACTGATAATCACCGTGCCCGGGCTGATAACCGATTCATCAGAGCCATATTTCTGTGTCATGGAGAGCGAATCTTTGCCGGTGGGAATGTTGATGCCCAAGTCAATGGCAAAGTCCGATGCAGCCTGCACAGCCTCATATAAACGAGCATCCTCGCCCTCGTTGCGGCAGGGCCACATCCAGTTGGCACTTAGTGAAACGCCCTTGATGCCGTGAGTAAGCGGAGCAAATACGATGTTGGTCATGGCTTCGGCTATCGAGAGCACCGAGCCGGCCGCCGGATTGGCAAGAGCTGCCTGTGGTGCATGGCCGATGGAGGTGGCTATGCCGGCACGTCCGCGATAATCCAGAGCCATGGCACCGCAGTCGCTCAGGGGCAGCTGTATAGCACCCTGGCATTGCTGGCGAGCCACACGACCCGTTACGGAGCGGTCGACCTTGTTGGTCAGCCAGTCCTTGCATGCCACAGCCTCTAAGCGCAGCACACCCTCTATATATTCATCCAACTTGGCGGTACCGTATCGGGGTTGTGCATAACGATGTTCCACTGTTTTATCCGTCATCACCGTGCGAGGCGGATTGCCAAACATATCCGATAAGTTTAGGTCAATGGGGCGTTCGCCATTGTCGCGTTCGAAAACGAAGCGCATATCTCCTGTGGTCTTGCCCACCTCATAGAAGGGAGCGCGTTCGCGTTCGGCTATTCGGCGTATCTGAGCGATGTCTTGTTCTTTGACCACCAAGCCCATGCGCTCCTGGCTTTCGTTGCCGATGATTTCACGTGCCGATAGGGTGGGGTCGCCCACCGGCAGGCGGTCCAAGTCGATGTGTCCGCCGGTTTTTTCCACCAATTCGCTCAGGCAGTTCAGGTGACCGCCTGCACCGTGATCGTGGATAGAAATGATGGGGTTTTTGCCTTCTGCCAAAGCCCTGATCACGTTTTCCACGCGCTTTTGCATTTCCGGATTGGCACGCTGCACGGCATTCAGCTCTATGCTGCCGGCATATTGTCCCGTATTCACCGAGCTGACGGCACCTCCGCCCATGCCGATGCGATAATTGTCGCCACCCAAAATCACCACCTTTTCGCCCGCTTCGGGTTCGCCTTTGATGGCATCCTGCTTGCGGGCATATCCCACACCGCCGGCCAGCATAATCACTTTGTCGTATGCATAGGCATGGTCTTCGGGCGTTTCGCGGTGTTCGAAAGTGAGCACCGAGCCGCAAATGAGCGGTTGGCCGAACTTATTGCCGAAGTCGCTGGCGCCGTTGGAAGCCTTGGTCAGGATTTCACGTGGAGATTGATACAGCCATTTGCGTTCTTTCATCTTTTTTCCGGCAGGATTAAAGTCATCGTTGCGCGGATAGGCAGTCATATACACCGCCGTGCCTGCCAGCGGCAGACTGGCTTTGCCTCCACCCATACGGTCGCGTATTTCGCCGCCTGTGCCGGTGGCTGCGCCGTTAAAAGGCTCCACCGTGGTGGGGAAGTTGTGTGTTTCGGCCTTGAGGCTCAGCACGCTGTCCACCTCTTGCAGTTCAAAGAAATCCGGCTTATCGGCACTGGCGGGGGCAAACTGCTCGATGCGCGGTCCTTCCACAAAAGCCACGTTGTCTTTATAGGCCGAAATCAAATAATTCGGATTGACCTTGGAGGTCAGTTTGATGAGATTGAACAAAGAGCTTTCGCGTTCCTCGCCGTCGATAACGAATGTGCCTCCGAATATTTTGTGGCGACAGTGCTCGCTGTTTACCTGCGAAAAACCGAATAATTCGCTATCCGTCAGAGCACGACCCAATCGTTTACTCAAATCCTTCAGGTATGTGATTTCTTCGTCACTCAGAGCCAATCCTTCTTCCAGGTTATAAGCCTCGATGTTTTCGATGAAGCGGATGGGTTCCGGAGTGCGGTCTATGGTAAAAATCTGCTGATCCAACCCCTTATAGAGCATCTGGAGCATGGGGTCGAAAGCAGCCCGTTCGCCGGCCACGGGGAAGTACTCTTCAATGCGTTCGATGCCCTTGATATTCATGTTTTGGGTGATTTCCACTGCGTTGGTGCTCCACGGAGTAATCATTTCACGGCGCGGCCCCACGAAGAAACCATCTACCTGAGGCATTTCTATGAGTTCGGCTCCACCCAAAAGCCAGCGAAGACGTTTGATGCTTTCCTCCGTACAGGGTTGATTTACAGAGAGAGCGTAAACAGACCCAAAAGGGCTGCGAAAGAAGAGTATGCTCATTGTATTATATAAATTATAGGTATTCCGTTTAGGTATTCCGTTGGGCAGGGCACCGTCTGCGGTGTGCTGCGAGGAGCCGGGCTTGGGGAGCATAACGGAGCATGCCGTCGCCGACCGGCAAACAAAGATAATAAAAGTTGCCGAAGTGTTTTTAGGCAATTCGTTTTAGTCAATCCCCATGTAGCATAACCCTCAGGTGTCGGCAAAATCCTCCTTGTCGAGGAGGTTGCACATGAAGTCTGAAGGGCGAAATGTGAAGACGGTGGTATGTGGCGCAAGCATGGCGGATGCCCTATTCGCCTCCCCGATACCACCTCGATTGGCTTGCCACCGAAATCTTTCATAACTTGTTGTGTGACAACGGCTGATTTTTTATGTATAAATCGATTTCATTTTATGCATAAAACGCGCGCAATTTATGCATAAAATGAAATCGATTTGTGCAAGGACTTTTTTCGGTACCACACAAACGGATACCAGATGTTTTTGATTAATTTGCAGAAAAGTGAGTTTTAGATGTAACATTTGGGAAGCTCATACGTATTAGTGGTAGAAGCAATTCCGATACATGACTCAAAATCAATTCCAAAACGAGGCCAGAGAATTACAGCCTAAACTGATGAGCACGGCACTTGCGCTGATGCACCACCGTGAAGATGCAGAGGATGTGGTGCAGGAATGCCTGCTCAAACTCTGGCAGTTGCAAAGCCGCTATGCTCCGGAGCACCTGCACAATCTGGCGTTTGTGATCACACGCCACCTCTGCATTAACCGGTTGCGCCACAAAAGCATCGGAGCTCTTCAGCCGGAGGAATTGCCGGAGTGTATCGACCCCGAACTGAATCCGGAAGAGCGGCTTATAGACCGCAAGCAAACGGAAATGCTCCTCACGCTCGTGGACGAATTGCCCGACCTGCAACGCACCGTGCTCCGGCTGCATCATGCCGAAGGGCTGGAGGTGGAAGAGATTGCCCGACTGACGGCCGGTACCGCCGGCAGTGTGCGCACAAATCTCTCCCGTGCCCGGCGAACGGTTTGGACCCGATTTGAAAAGATGGACAAATGACTACTATGACAACGAAAATCACTCTCAGCAATGCCGCCGACTATGTGAACCGATTTCTGAACGGCTCCACCACTCCGGCAGAAGAAAAAGCTCTCTATGCGTTTTTTGCTCACGCACATCGTCTGCCTGAGGAGTTGGAGCAATATCGGATGATGTTTGCGTGGTATGCGGCCGGTATGCCCGGCACACCGGAGGAGTTTGCCGCCGGATATCGCAGCCATACACACCGAATGCGCCGCACGGAGTGGCGGTTGTGGGGCAGCAGTGCAGCGGCTGCCGTGGCACTGCTGGTGGCAGGCGGTTATCTTTTCATGCATCGTCCCAATGCTCTGCCCGATGGTTACGAGGCTTATCGGGGCAGTTATGTGATGGTGGATGGGCATCGGGTCAAAGCATCGCCGGAAAAGATGATGCAAATGTTTCATCGGGCCGAAACGGAAATCAACTGCGTAGAAATCCAAATGCAAATGGAGGAAATAGAGCATCATGAACTGATGATAGAAACTATCTGTAACGAATAAACACTTACTCACTCATAAAAAAGACAAAACAATGAAACGACTGAATGATATCTTAGCCTTCTGCTTGGGCACTATTATGCTGTGCAGCTGTGCCGTTACACAGGCACAAAACGGTAATGCTATAGACCGCGTTATCGAAAAATGGAAAGATCAAGACGGCATCAAAACGACCTATGTGCAGAAAAAAGTGAAAGACGGCCAAGACGTTTTTATCCAAATCACCGGTAGCAATCAACAGTTTACCCGCGAAGCACAAGCCGCCGTGAATGCCGAAAAAGACAATAGCGACCGAGTGACGCAAAACAAACGAAACAACAAAAGTGCCGACGGCAAAGCAAGCGAGCGTGAATTGACGGTTTTGGAAATAACCACAAAAACCAATCCGGCTCAACGCATCACTTATGTTTGGAAAGTGGAAGAAGGAAGCTCCACACTCTCTTCGCACATCCGTCCACGTATTAGCGCCACTCGCACGATTTATGCGGATGCTCTCTATATAGATGGTGCATTGGCAACGAGTTTTTCGGGATTGGACAAGCTGAAAGATATAGATTGGGGTAATTTTGAAGACTTAGGCTCCATGCGGGTTTTCAACCAAAATGATGCCAAAATATTGAGCATCAACGACAAGGATATCCGGCGCTATAGCAATCGGCTGAAAACATATCAGAAGAAATATCAGGAATACCTCCGGCGCTATAAAGAGCTGGAGAGTAACGGTAAGCTCGATGATAATTTTATCCGTCAATTCCGCAATTATGAACAGCGATTTAAGCACTATCAAGATGCCTACCTGAAGCGTATCAAAGCGTATGAAAAGATGTTGCGTCAGAGCAAATCGCAACTCGGCGGCTTGGACCAAGAGCTGGAACGTGCCGACAAAGCCCTCGAAGAGGCAGACTCTGCCCACTAATCCCACCTCATACTTATCTCTAATTACCTCAGGCTGATGCTACTTGGAGCATCAGCCCGGGTAATCCACACCTTTTCTTATAAATCCGACAAACATGAAACACTTCTTCTATTTGCCTTTAATCCTATCGCTCTCCTTATCTGCCGGGGCGCAGACATCCGATAGCATAGCAACGACCGACGGCACAAACGAAACTCGTCGGATAGACTTGCAGGAAGTCACGGTGCAAGCCTCCAGAAACAAAAAGACCGATAGAATTCGTTATTACCCCAATGAAACCATACGAAAAAACAGTATGGATGGCTATGATGTATTGCAGCGCATCAACTTGCCGGACGTCATCTTCAATAACGCCAACAGAACGCTTACACTGCTCAAAAACGGCAGTCTGCAAATCCGCATCAATGGGGTTGTGGCATCGCAACAGGATTTAATGAGCGTGCAGCCGTCCGACATTCTTCGGGTCGATTATATCCACAGCCCTTCTGCCATTTACGGCTCGGACGTTGCAGTGGTAATTCTGATTAAAACCCGGCGTTTTGTCGGTATGCAAAGAGGCCTGTCTCTTTCTCAATCCTGCAATGCGAATATCGGAAATGGGATGGGTTATGTGAGATACACTTCGGCTCGGAATTTATTCGGCCTGAAAATCAATGAACGGCATCACTATGGCTCAGGAATATACACCCAAGGAGAAAAGATTTTTCGCTATCCCACAAAAGAGTTGACACAAACCCTTACGGAAAGACCATATGCCCATAAGAACTTAAACGGCGAGGTGCAATTTGAATATAATCGACTATTGGATAAACGCGAATCTTTTTTCAATGCCATTATCCAATATGGACAAGAATACAACCCTCGTAATACCATCATTACCGATGTGACAAAAGAGCATAAACCTTTTTATACAGATTCGCTCACCAAAAGAAATCGTGTACATCATTTCTCCATTGACTGTTATTGGGATAAAAATTTTACAAACAAGGGCAATCTGATAGCCAACCTGACCGGTACGTATATCAATACGGATTACAGTAGTTCGTATTCCAAAATTTATGCTCATGAATATGACACAAACTACAGCCATTATTACAATGCCATGGGATGGCATGCCTCGCTCTTGGGAGAAGTAATATACACTCGCCCCATTTTCTCGACGTATCAAATCACATTAGGCTCTAAGAATCATTACTCCATTACTCACAATCAATATCAAACATCCGGAAGCATCTCCCCGTCACGTATGAATAAGTTCAATTCTTATAATTATGCCGAAATCAGCGGTCATTTACAACGATTGCGATTTACCGTTGGCGGTGGTTTGTCTGTCTATAACATTAGAAATGATGCTCATCTCCATAAGCATGTTTTCTTCCGCCCATCTGTCCAATTAAGCTGTCCGATTAATGACTGTTTTAATTTGAATTATTACTGGGGTATCAATTCCATGGAACCTCAATTGTCGCAACTATCGGATGTGAGACAAAAAATCTCGGAAAACGAAGCCACATTGGGCAATCCTCACATAAGCCCCTATCAAGCACACATCAATCAATTGCAATTAAGCCTGCGATACAAAAAATATTATTGCAGTCTGACCGGCTATTATCAATATAATCATAAAGCTTTTTTCTCCAATCCGGTCATGTACGATGCTGCCGAAAACCTCTTTATTTACACACTGGACAACCAAAGGGATTTCCGGCACTTACAACTCAAAACCTTTGCCGGTTGTCGGCTGGCAAACAATACATTGAACCTTTCTTGTTTCGGGGTCATGAACAGACATATTTCACATGGGAAAGAATATACCACGGCATTGACCTCGTTTTTGGGTGGCATAAGTGCCATGTATGATATAGGGAACTGGGGACTGCAAGCAGGTTATACATCGCCCATTCGCTTTTTGACCGGAGAAACCTTATCCGTCACCAGCCGAAGTATCCGACTTTCGG
>CAMFNC010000061.1 GCA_945965245.1 uncultured Porphyromonas sp.
CATCTTCTGTGGGTTGCTTTGCCACAATCCGTTCCCGCCCGAAAAAACCATCGTAATCGTATTGCCCTGTATCGCCATGGCTGCATCACCATATCCATGTTCGGGTGTTCCGTAAACCACGGTTTGCGTGGGCAGCCAGCTTTTTCCTCCATCTTCGCTGCGGCGAACCACAATATCTATATCGGCTGGCAAATCTCTCGAATGTTGTGCCGTCCAACAGCATCACCAAACTATCTGAAAGCAAAGCTCTCTCCAAAGTTATGGACGCCATGGCCTGATCATTATCACGTCCTAATAAGGAAGAGTTCACCGGTCGGATAAAAAAATCCCGGGCTGATGCGATGTTTATCATACTGCATATACAACCCAGCAGCCCTAACAAACGAATTTTATTCAGCATAACTCGGCACATTTCAATACACAGCTCCCACTCCCGACACAACGGAAAGGGTCAGATAGAGCAACACTTCGTCCCATGCCTCGGCTTGCAGACAATACAGCAGTTCCAGTGAAAAGGTACTGAACGTGGTAAATCCTTCGCAGAATCCGGTGGTAAGCAGGAGCAAAAGCGACTCTCGCTGTGCCTCCGGTCTGTGCTGAAGCAGCACCACCAGAAAGCCAATTAGCCTGCACCTAATACATTGACAGTTAGCGTGGCATTCCACACAACCCTTTTGGGGCATAATTTTACTGTCAGAGAAATGCTGTAACGCAAAGCAGAATCCATAGCTCCGCCGGCTGCTACAAGTAGAATATTGCGTGCGAGCCACATAGCGAGTATATCAGAAGTAGTTCGGTTTTCTTACTTCTCCTTAGCAAAGCTAATAAAATGTTCTGGCAACTGTGTGCGTATGCTTAGCGTATGCTTAGCGTCCGCCACCGCCTGTGCTATGACCACTGTATCCGCCACCGCCACTAAAAGAAGATGAACCGCCACCACCCCTATACGACGAGCTGCCACCACTACTGTGATGCGATGAAACACTGGAGTAGGCACACGCTTGATTGGCTTGTATAAAGGCAGCCGTACCCACGCTTTGCAGCAAGTTGAAGTTGTCGTCATTATTGATAAACTCATGGGCCGCTTCACTCAATTGGAAGTATTCGGGGAAGTAAGTTTTCAAATCTTTACGCACTCGATTCGCCTCACCGAACAGCGTGGCATAAATTAGATATCGGTTCCACAGTACCACCTCCTTGATGCCTCGCTCGTTGGAGAGTGTAAAATCTTTCAGAAATTTGCGCAAGCCAAAGAGCTTTTTGATTTCCTCATCCGGCAAACGGCTTTTCTGAAAATTTTTACTCATCTGACCATACCATTTGGAAAAACGTCCTTGATTTGATTTAGTCCATTTACTCAATTCGCCCGGTTCCAGAAGTCCGTTTTTGCCGGCAGCTTCATTCAGGATGTCAAAAAGTTGGTTTTCCAACGCATTTCCGGCATTACCCTCGTTTCGGATCAAGGCTTCGCTTCTGATACGTAGCACTTTACTAATCTTTTTGGTTTTAGAGTCGATATGCTGCTCCGTTTGCAATAGCCCGCGGAATGCCAGACTAAGCAGATAGGCGCGGCACAGGTTTTTGTACTGAGGCATATATCTGCAACTCAAGTAGTTGAGAGCTGCATTGGCCTTTTGCAGGTCGCCACCGAACGGAATATCCCGATACCATGGCAAGTCTTTTTGCGAACCGAAAATTTTTCTTCTGCGCCACCATACTCGGATTGGTTTGAATGAGAAAACATATCCCAAACCCAAAATCAAACCCATCAATAGATATATCAAGCCGTATCCGCCAATTTGGATGATGAGATATAAAACCAGTACGATAAGAACCCCACTCAGTACAATAATCAGAAGTCCTATGATGAGAGAAACTGCGTCTCCCAACGTGTCGCCCAAGTATTTCTTCAGCCACCTCTCCATCGAATCCATCCAGTCATCTTCCTTATAATAGCCACTGTTTTCCAAGGCTTTGTCTCGCACTTGGGCAAAATCCATATCGTTTGATACGACCGGTTCATATAATCCTTTATTGAATTCCAGCATCACTATCATGCCGCTCTCCTTGGTAAACGGTTCCGAAGTACGGACCTCCACCGCTCCATCCACCACATGAATATCGCCGTGGAAGCCGAAAGCCCACATACGTGTGTTTTCTATGGTAAAAAGCGAATCCACATGTCTGAAAGTCATGGCCACCGAATCCGGAGGGGAACCTAATTCTCGCGCTACGAACATGTGGTTAAAGCCGTCGCTTTCGTGAAAAGCCTGCACCAAATCTGTAATGGTATAAGTGGCGGTATAGCTATGCAGCCCCGAAGAGCCTACACCCCAGCAGAGTTCATAGCCCGTTTCTTTGTCCACGATACCGCATTTGCCCGCCTTTTCCTCACGCGAAAGGTCTATGTCCCATTCCGGTTGCACGGCAAAATTCTTTCCCGTCTCGTCCGTCACTTTCAGGTCTCGGATTAACATATTTCGCATATTATCCTTGACCAGATACCATTCGGTGATACCTTCTGCCACATCCACGTGCCAGGTTTCACTTACTTGTGCCGAACCATTTCGCAGCATCAGCACTTCAATGCTGAGCAGCGAAACGTGACTCTGTGCAGCGAGGTTTGCAGCCCATGCCCCACATATTAGGGCAATAGCCGACCATAATAGCCTTTGGAATCTACTCATTAGCGAAAGCCTTTGATATGCGTTCTGTCTTCGTTTGCCGGTTTTTGCACGGTGGCCTCCTGATGGATAGAGCTGCCGGATGGTTGCTCCATGGTTGCATTTATATTTAGGTCAATATTCGGATAACCTTTTTTGGTTTCATCTTCTTTCAGGTATTCCCTCTGTGCAAAGTGCAGCATTCCTGCCACAATAGAGCTGGGCCATTGGCGCACCATACGGTTGATTATGGTGGCAGAGTCATTATAGACCATACGCCCCATACGCACATTTTCTTCGTACTGTCGTATATCGCGCATCGTTTGGATATAGCCTTCTTGTGCTTTGAGTGCCGGATAATTTTCACTCAGAACCATCAGTCGGTTTAGCACACCGGCCAAAAAACCTTCTTGTTGGCTCATTTGCTCGGCAGTCACGATTTGCGTGCTGCGTCGCTGGGCTATCACATCCGTAAGTGTGGCATGCTCATGCTGTGCATATTGCTGGGTCATTTTTACCAATGCCAATACGGCATCCCAGCGGCTGCTCAGCTGCACGGCTATTTGATGAAAAGCATTGTTGCACAATTCGTCCAGATGCACCAAACGCCGTTGCGTGACTATCACATACCAGACTATCAAGAGAATTACGGATAAAATAACGATAGAAATAATCAAAAACATAGCATTTCTGTTAAAGACATTAAACATTAAGATTCTTTTCGCTTAACAAACATAATCATAAATTCCCAAAAAACTATTGCTTGATACGATAGTGATAATCAATGCCCAGCAGAGCACCCACAAAAGTCATCACTTCGCCGAATGCCACCAATACACTCGCGCTGATTTCTCCTTTCGGTGGAGTAAAAAAAGCGGTGAAAAGCAGAGCCATGC